>NZ_PSWE01000053.1:0-10308 GCF_002932195.1 Rathayibacter sp. AY1C4
CTCTTTGACGCCCCACCCGCCCCCGTG
Source organism: Rathayibacter sp. AY1C4 (assembly GCF_002932195.1). NCBI lineage: Bacteria > Bacillati > Actinomycetota > Actinomycetes > Micrococcales > Microbacteriaceae > Rathayibacter > Rathayibacter sp. AY1C4. The sequence goes on from NZ_PSWE01000053.1 coordinate 28, forward strand.
TTACGTTCGCTCTCGGACATGTGACTGGTCGTGCAGGCAGGATCCGACGAAACGCGTAATGAGCGTCGTCGGGTCCTTTTTTTGTGCCCGGATGCCTCCTGACGCTCCGCCGGAGCACCGATGACGGTGCCGGAGGGGGCGGGGACGGCGACGGACGGCCGGGCAGCACAGCGCAGGGAAGCGCGCGTCCCCACACACCCGGAGGAGTACCGATGAGTACCCAGGAGAGCGCGAGGGCGATCCTCGAGCACGTCGGCGGCGCCGCCAACGTGGCGAAGCTGCAGCACTGCTCGACCCGTCTGCGGTTCGCGCTGGCGGACGATGCGAAGGCCGACGTCGAGGCGTTGAAGGCGGTGCCCGGCGTGATCGGCGTCGTCACTGGCCCTCAAACGCAGGTCATCGTCGGCAGCGGCGTCAGCGAGATGTACGCGGCGGTCGAGAAGCTGCGCGGCGGCACCACCGCATCCGCAGAGCAGGCGAAGCAGCCGCGATCCCTCAAGCGCCTCGGCGCGACGATCATGGACTTCGTGGTCAGCGTCTTCACGCCGATCATCCCGGCCATCGCGGGCGCCGGCATCTTCAAGTCGTTCCTCGTCCTCGCCTCGGCGCTGGGCTGGCTCGACCCGGCCTCCGACAACTTCAAGCTGCTGTCCGCCATCCCGGACGCGGTGTTCGGCTTCCTGCCGCTGCTCGTCGCGTACACGAGCGCGAAGAAGCTCGACGTGAACCGGCCGCTCGCGCTCGGGCTCGTCGGCGTCCTGGTCTTCCCGGCGTTCACGACGCTGCTCAACCAGGAGGGCGGCGTCGCGCTCTTCGGCATCCCGGTGCCGGTCATCGCCTACAACGCCCAGGTGTTCCCGGCGATCCTGGCCGTGCTGCTGCTCTCGGTCGTCGAGCGCTTCTTCACGAAGCACTCGTGGGGCCCGATCCGCACGTTCTACGTGCCGCTGATGTGCCTCGTGATCGTCGCTCCGGCCACGATCTTCCTGCTCGGCCCTCTCGGCTACTGGCTCGGCTCGATGCTCACCGGCGCGATGATCGGCCTCTACGGGGCGCTCGGCTGGGTGGCCGTCGCGCTGCTGGCCGGCGTGCTCCCGCTGATCATCTCGGTCGGCATGCACAAGGCGTTCATCCCGCCGACCATCGCCACGATGGCCAGCGCGGGCAAGGACACCTTCTACCTCGCCTCCTCGCTCGCCCACAACGCGGCGGAGGCCGGCTCCAGCCTCGCGATCGCCCTGCGCACCAAGAGCGCGACCCTCCGCGCCACCGCCTTCTCGGGCGGCCTCTCGGCCCTCTTCGGGATCACCGAGCCGGCGCTCTACGGCGTCACGCTGCAGAACAAGCGCGCCCTGGTCTCCGTCATCACGGGCAGCGTCGTCGGAGGCGCCTACATCGGCGCCACGCAGGTCGCCGCGTTCGCGCTGGTCAGCCCCGGCGTCGCGAGCATCTCGATGTTCATCGACGGGCTGAACCCCTGGAACCTGCTCAACGCCGTGATCGGCCTGCTGATCTCGGTCGCCGTCTCGTTCGTCGTCTCCTTCGTCATCTGGCGCGACGACGCCTCCGCCAGCGTCCAGGCGCTCGGCGACGTGGCGGCCGACGCCGGGAGCCCGCTCGCGCTGCAGGCGCCGCTCACCGGCTCCGTCATCCCCCTCTCGGAGGTGCCGGACCCCGTGTTCTCGGCCGGCGTGCTCGGCGAGGGGCTGGCGATCCGCCCCACAGACGGAGCCGTCCGGGCGCCTTTCGCGGGCGAGGTCATCGCGCTGCTCTCCTCCCGCCACGCCGTGGGGCTCCGCCGCGCGGACGGCGTCGAGGTACTCATCCACGTCGGCATCGACACGGTGCAGCTGGACGGCGCGCCGTTCGAGGCGCACGTCGCGGTCGGCGACCGGGTCGAGGTCGGGCAGCTGCTCCTCACCGCCGACCTGGCCGCGATCACCGCGGCCGGCTACGACACCACGACCCCGGTGCTCGTGACCAACTCCGCCGAGTACACCGTGCTCGTCGAGGCCGCCGAGCGGATCACCGCCGGCGACCGGATCATGACCGTGACGCAGAGAGAGAAGGAGCTCGCCGATGGCGCTTCCTGACGGATTCCGATGGGGCGGCGCCCTCGCCGCCAACCAGGTCGAGGGCGCGTGGCGCGAGGGCGGGCGCGGCCCGGCGGTCAGCGACGTCGCCTCCTACAAGCCGAAGGCGGACCCGAAGGAGTACGCGATCCACCACCGCAACACGGTGGAGAGCATCACGGCGGCGATGTCCGACGACGACACCGAGTACTACCCCAAGCGCCGCGGCATCGACTTCTACCACCGCTACCCCGGCGACCTCGCGCTGTTCGCCGAGATGGGCTTCACCACCCTCCGCGTCTCGATCGCCTGGACCCGCCTCTACCCGACGGGGGAGGAGGCGGAGCCGCTCGAGGAGGGCATCGCCTACTACCTCGCCCTCTTCACCGAGATGCGGCGCCTCGGGATCGAGCCGCTGGTCACGCTCTCGCACTACGACCCGCCGCTCGCGCTCGCGCTGAAGCACAACGGCTGGGTCGACCGCCGCACGATCGGGCTGTTCGAGCGCTTCGCCCGCACCTGCTTCGAGCGCTTCGGCCACCTCGTCGACATGTGGCTGACCTTCAACGAGATCGACGGCATCATCCGCCACCCGTTCACCTCGGGCGGGATCATCGAGGAGACCGTCGAGGGCAGCGTGGAGCAGGCCTGCTACACGGCTCTGCACCACCAGTTCGTCGCCTCCGCCTCGGTCACGAGGACGCTGAAGGAGCTGTGGCCCGAGTCGCGGATGGGCTGCATGCTCACGATGCTGACCACCTACCCCAACACCTGCCACCCCGACGACGTCGCGGCGACGCAGGCGAAGGAGCGGATGCTCTACCTCTGCACCGACGTCCAGGCGGGCGGCGCCTACCCGCGCCTGGCGCTGCGGGCGCTCGAGAGCCGCGGAGTCGAGATCCCGTTCGAGGCGGGCGACGTCGAGCTGCTGCGCGAGCACCCCGTCGACTTCATCTCGTTCAGCTACTACATGTCGATGACGGAGTCCGTGCGCCCCGACGCCGAGCGCACCCCCGGCAACACGGTCCTCGGCGTCAAGAACCCGTTCCTCGAGTCGAGCGAGTGGGGCTGGCAGATCGACCCCGTCGGCCTGCGGATCTCGCTGATCGACCTCTACGACCGCTACGGCAAGCCGCTGTTCATCGTCGAGAACGGGCTCGGTATGCGCGACGAGCTGACCGAGGACGGCCGGGTCCACGACCCGTACCGGATCGACTACTTCCGCGCGCACTTCGAGCAGATGATCCAGGCGGTGGACGAGGGCGTGGAGCTGCTCGGCTACGTGAGCTGGGCGCCGATCGACCTGATCAGCGCCTCCAGCTCGCAGATCTCGAAGCGCTACGGGTTCGTCTATGTCGACATGGACGACCTCGGCCACGGCAGCACCGAGCGCTACCGGAAGGACTCGTTCTTCTGGTACCAGAAGGTCATCGCCTCCAACGGCGCGGATCTGGGATGATCCTCCTCTGCCCGGAGGCGCCGTCCGGCTCTCCGGGCAGAGGCCCCGCCACCCCCACCCCAGCCCTGACGCGGCCGTCGACGGAGACACGCATGCAGACCATCAAGAAGGTGCTCAACTCGAGCGTCGTCCTCGTCGTCGACGAGCGCGGCGTCGAGCGCGTGCTCCTGGGCAGGGGGATCGGCTTCGGAGCGAAGGCCGGCGAGGCGATCGAGCCCTCGAGCGTCGACCAGGTGTTCGTGGCGCTGGACGACTCGGATCAGCGCAACCTCGTCGAGCTCCTGGCGCAGATCCCGCCGGAGTTCGTCGAGCTCACCCGCGCGGTCGTCGCCGACGCGGAGGAGCAGGGGCTGAAGCTCGACCCGCACGTGTACCTCGCGCTCACCGACCACCTGCACTTCGCGGTGGAGCGGCAGCGGCGCGGGCTCTCGGTCGCCAACCGGCTGGCCTGGGAGATGCGGACGGTCTACCCCGTGCAGTACGCGGTGGGGGAGCGGGCGGTCGAGCGGATGCGCGAGCGCCTGGACGTGGAGCTGCCCGCCGACGAGGCCGCGAACGTCGCCTTCCACCTCGCCAACGCGGAGCTCGGCAAGGTCGGGATCGACTCGCTCCGGATCGTGCAGCTCATCCGCTCGGTGACCGCGATCATCCAGCACTCCAGCGGAGCCGCGCTCGACCGCGACGACCTCCGCTCCGCCCGCTTCGTGGCGCACCTGCAGTACTTCGCCGAGCGCTTCTTCTCGGGCGGCCTGCTCGAGAGCGAGGACGACTTCCTCTTCACCAGCCTCAGCGCCCGCTACCCGCGCGCGATCGCCTCCGCCGAGCGCGTGCGCTCCTTCGTGGCGGCCGAGTACCAGGCCGCCCTGCCCAACGAGGAGGTCGCCTTCCTGGCCCTCCACATCGCGCGCGCCGCTCCGGAGTAGCGCGCTGACCCCGGAGAACCGCATGCACCGCACCACCCCCGCCCGCCCGACGACGCCCGCGAGCGCGCGCCCGTGACCGGCACGATCCACCTCGTCCGCCACGCCGAGACCCTCTTCAACGTCGCCGGCCAGCTGCAGGGCTGGTGCGACTCGCCGCTGACCGAGCGCGGCGAGCGCCAGGCGGCGGCCCTCGGCGAGCGGATGCGCGAGGTGCCGCTCGTCGCGGCGTTCACGAGCGACCTCACCCGCACCCGCACCACGGCGGCGGCGGCGCTCGCCGGGCACCCGTCGCTCGAGGCCGAGCCGATGGTCGAGCTCCGCGAGTGGCACTTCGGCGCCTTCGAGGGGCAGCCGAACGCCTCGCTCTGGGAGCCGGTGTTCGCCGACCACGGCTACTCCTACGTGCCCTCCTCCGCCGACTGGCCGCGGATGACCGACGCCGGGCTCGACTCGGTGCTCGACGCGATCCACCGCCACGACCCCTCCGGACGGGCCGACAGCGGTGCCACCGTGCGCGCCCGCGTGGAGGCCGCGATCGCGCGGTTCGTGCCGGCGGCCGAGCACGGCGACGTGCTGGTCGTCACGCACGGAGCGGTGCTCGGGAGCATCCTCCGCGCGCTCGACCCCGCGCACCGGCCGCAGCGGGGCTACCCGAACTGCGCGGTCGTGTCGGTGACGGACGGCGTCATCGGCGAGGTCGACGGGAGCTGCGCGACGGCCTGACCCCGCCCCTCCTCCTCCACGGACGCCCCTGTGCGCTCCGGTCGCCGACCGGACGAGCACGGGGGCGTCCGTCGTGCTCGGGACGCAGGCGGCCCGCACCCGGGCCGCCCCCGGACCTGCACGCGCGGCCGCCTCGGGACCTGCACGTCCGGTGATGCGGGACCTGCACTTTCGGCCACCTCGGCGCTGTACCGAAGTACAGGAGCCCGTCGCGAGAGCGTCCGTAGCGTCTGAGGAGTCAAGAGAAACGACTTCGAGGAGATGACATGCGAGGGCTTCAGCTCAGCGGCGTGAGCCGTGCATTCGGCGGCCACCGGGTCCTGCACGACGTGGACCTGTCCGTGGGCCGCGGCGAGATCGTCGGCTTCATCGGCGGCAACGGCGCCGGCAAGACCACGACGATGCGGCTGATCCTGGGCCTGCTCACCCCCGACACGGGGACCATCACCTGGGACGGCGCGCCGATCACCGCCGAGGACCGCCGCTCGATCGGCTACATGCCGGAGGAGCGCGGCCTCTACCCGCAGATGCGGGTCCGCGAGCAGGTGATCCACTTCGCTCTGCTCGAGGGGCACGACGCCCGGGGAGCCCGTGAGACCGCCGAGGAGGTGATCGACGCGCTGGGCCTGGCCGAGCGGGCCGACACGCTGGTGCAGGACCTCTCGCTCGGCAACCAGCAGCGCGTGCAGCTGGCCGTGTCCCTGGTGGGCGATCCGTCGCTCCTGGTGCTGGACGAGCCCTTCTCGGGGCTCGACCCGGTCGCCGTGGAGACGATGGCCGGCCTGATCCGGCAGCAGTCCGCCCGCGGCGTCGGCGTGCTCTTCTCCTCCCACCAGCTCGACCTGGTCGAGCGCCTCTGCGACACCGTCTGCGTGCTCGACTCCGGCCGTGTGACCGCGAGCGGAGCGGTGGCCGAGCTGCAGGACGACGGCCGCAGCCGCTGGCAGCTGCAGTTCTCCCGCCCCCTGGACGACCGGCTCGTCGCCGAGCTCGGCGTCACACCGGGACTGTCGGCCGAGCCGGTCCCCGGTGAGCCGGAGTCGCTGCTCGTCTCGATCGAGGGCAGCGGCCGGGACGTCCCCGAGCAGGTGCTCGCGACCCTCACCCGCCACGGCGGCCTCCGGAGCATCCGCACCGCGCAGCGCTCGCTGACCGAGCTGCTGTCCGAGCGGCTCACCGCCGCCTCCACCCCTGCGGCCGAGCGCCGCCTCGAGATCCAAGGAGCAGGACGATGACCAGCACGCACCCCCGCGCCGCCCACGCCCGGACCGCCGAGAGCTCCGCTCCTCCGACGCCGGCCCGGGGAGCCGCGACGATCGTCCGCCGCGAGATCCTGACCCGCACCGGGAACCGCACGATCCTCACCGCGACCCTCGCGCTGGCCGCGATCGCCGGCCTCGGCGCCGGGATCGGCGGCTGGTTCCTGGTCGACGCGACGAGGGAGGCGGGGACCGTGGTCCTCGACACCCGGATCCTGTTCGCGACCGCGATGATCAGCGCCCTGCTCGCCGCGATGGTCTACTCCTCGTCGAGTCTGGCCTCGGGGGTGGTCGAGGAGAAGTCGTCCCGGATCGTCGAGATCCTGCTGACGAAGATCGGCGTCGCCCCGCTGCTCGCCGGGAAGATGATCGGCGTCGGCCTGGTGACCCTGGCCCAGCTGCTCGTGATCGGCGGCGCCGTCGTCGGCGGGTTCAGCGTGGTCGGCGGGTGGTCGGTCCTCGAGATCGAGCTCGGCCCGAGCCTGGTCTGGTTCCTCGTCTGGTTCCTGCAGGGCTACGTGCTCTTCGCGCTCCTCAGCACCCTGCTCGCCTCGACCGTGTCGAGGCAGGAGGACCTGGGCACCGCCGCCATGCCGCTCTCCGTCGTGCAGATGGCGCTGCTGATCATCGCGCTCTACGTGGTGCCGGCGAACCTCGACGAGGCCTGGGTGCACGCGCTCTCCTTCGTCCCCCTCTTCTCCTCCTACCTGATGCCGATGCGCTTCGGCCTCGACTCGGTCGGCACCCCCGAGATGGTGATCGCCGCCGTCGTCGCCGCGATCACGGTGCCGCTGCTGTTCCGCCTGGTCGTCCGCGTCTACCGCAACAACGCGCTCCGCACCGGCTCCCGCGTCTCGCTCCGCGCCTCCCTCAAGGCCGCCGACGCCTCCTAGGCCCGGCTCCCGATATCCACCACCACCACCCCTCGGAAGGACACCACCATGACCACCTCGCGCACCGCCTCGACCCGCCCCTCGCCCCTCAAGAAGCTGCTCGTCAACACCGCCCTCCTCGTCGGGGGAGCGGGCGGCGCCTACCTCGTCGTCACCTACCTCTTCTGATCCGCTCGACCGACCGAAGGACACGATCGTGACTCTCCTCGCGACTCCCGGGCTCCGCCCCGCGACCCCCGGGCACCGCCCCGCGGATCCGGCGGCCCTCCGGGCGGCGGCCTCGACCGAGCGGCTGCTCGGCGGCGGACGCCACCGCGTCGCCGCGATCGACCGCCCCGCCTTCGCCGGCCGGAACGCGTCGTGGACGATGACCCTCGACGACGGCGCCCGCGTCTTCGTCAAGCACGTCTCGCCCCGGACGGCGGGCCCCGCGGCCTTCCGCCGCTCCAGGGACTTCGCCGGCTTCGCCGCCCGGAGCCCCGAGCACGCCCCGGCCGGACCCCGCCTGCTGGCGGCCGACGAGGACGACTCCCTGCTGGTGTTCGAGCACTGCCCCGGCACCAGCCTGGCCCTCCTGCTCGTGGAGGAGCGCGTCCCCGCGGACTTCCCCGAACAGGCCGGCCGGCTCCTGGCCCGGCTGCACGCCGGCCCGGTGGCGGGCCTCACCGCGACCTCGCACCCCAGCCCTCCCGTCGAGATGCTGCGCGTCGGCATCCCGCACACCCGCTACGTCGACCTCACCCTCGCCGAGCTCGCCTTCTGGGGCGACCTGCAGCACGACGAGCAGCTCGTCTCGGCCACGGAGGATCTCCGCGAGTGGGAGAGCGGCAACCGCACGGCCCCGATCCACGGCGACCTCCGCCTCGACCAGTTCCACCTCCGCGACGGGCGCCTCCAGCTGCTCGACTGGGAGGAGTTCGGGATCGGGGATCCGGCCCGCGACCTCGGCACGCTGGCGGGGGAGTGGATCCACCGCGCGGTGCTCGACACCGTGACCACCCGGGAGGGCGCCTCCGCTCCTCCCCTCGCCTTCGACACCGCGGCCGCGGACGCCCGCATCGCGGAGCGGATGGCGGCACTGGTCCCGAGGATCCGGCGGATGTGGCTCGCCTACGCCGCCGAGACCGCCGGCGCGGACGACGCCCTCGCCGTCCGCGCCACCGCCCACCTGGGCTGGCACCTCGTCGACCGCACCCTCGCCCGGGCCTCGATGGTCTCCCGCCTCCCCGGGATCGAGCGGGCCGCCGCCGGCATCGGCCGCCGCGTCCTGCTCGCCCCCTCCGCCTACTCCACCGCCCTCGGATTCGACAGGAGCCCGCGATGACCGCCCTCACCACCCGCTCCGTCCTCGACGAGGCCGTGATCAGCGTCGACGCCGCCCGGCTGCGGGCCGAGGTCGACGGGACCGTGATCGAGGCCAGCGGGCCGATCGAGCTGCGGGCCCGACTCGCCGCCACCGTCTACACCCACCTGCACCTCCGGAACCCGCTGCTCGGCGAGACCGCCGGAGGCGACGGCCAGGACCTCGCCCCCCGGCTGATCGACGCGATCCCGCACCGCACGGTCCTGCAGCCCGCTCCCTCCGGGGTGCTCGGCTCCGCCACCGTGCAGGGGGAGGAGCGCCGGGTCGTCGAGCTGGGCCGCGTCCGGGTCCTCGTGCCCGAGGTCGATCTCGTCCGCTCCGCCGACGGGGCCGTCGCCGGCGTCCGGCTGCCGAGCTGGCGCACCCGCACCACTCCCGGCTACCTCCTCGCCCTCGGCCCGATGGGACTCGATCCCGCCGACCGGGTCGTGCGCCTCTCGCTCGTCGCCGACTCGGCGGAGGACGCGCTCGCCCTGTGGGGCCCGCTCCTGGAGGCGCTCGCCGCCTCCGGAGCCCGCCACCAGGCCAAGGCGCTCTCGGACCCGCGGGCCTTCCCCCGCTCCGACGCCCTCGTCGTCTACCTGCCCGCCGACTCCGCCGACGACGTCGCCCGGAGGGTCACTCCGCTGCTCGATGCCCGGCCCTCGCCCCGCACCGCCGTCTCGGCCTTCACCGAGAGGCTCGCCGACGGCCTCGCCTACGCCGAGGACCCGGCCGACGAGCGCTCCTCCTACCGCGGACTGAGCTTCGGCCAGCACCGCTCCCGCGTCCTCGCCGAAGCGCTCCTGCGCTCCTCGGCCGAGACGATCCCCGCCGCCGACGCCTGGGCCGACGCCGCCCGCGCCGCGCGCATCGACCCGGACCGCCCGGGACTCACCGCCCGCTAGGGCCCCACGAACCTCCCCTCGATCCCGAGGGGACCACCACCTCAGCCCGAGGTACTCCACGAAAGGGACACATCATGACCACCATCTCCACCGACGCCCAGTCCGCCGACCTCACCGCCCTCGCGGGAGCGCACGACACCTTCGCCACCGTCGACGAGCTCGGCTCGGACGCCGCGACCGAGGCGCCCGCCACCACGCCCCTGTGCGTCGGCATCATCGTCGGCGCCACCCTCGGCGCGGGCTGCTGACCCGGCCCTCCTCCCGCCAGGGTGCTCCCGCAGCACCCGCTCCCCGGCCCTCCGGCCGGACCACCCGCACCACTCCCCGCACGACCCGGCGGATCCGCCGCCACCACTCATCCAAGGAGAACACCATGTCGACCATCACCGCCCAGACCGTCCAGTCCGCCGACCTCGCCGAGCTCGCCACCGCCCACGACACCTTCACCGCCGCCGACGAGATCGGCACCGACGCCGCCTCCGAGGCGCCCGCCACCACCCCGTTCTGCGCCGGCGTCATCATCGGCGTCACCCTCACCGCAGGGTGCTGACGGGCACGGGGCGACCGGTCCTCGACCGCGTCGCCCCGGCCCCTCCCGGGCGCGTGCCGTCCGCTCGCGCCGTCCGCCCATCCCCGTCCGCCCTTTCCGCGGGCACGGTCCGCCCATCCCCGTCCGCCCTTTCCGCGGGCACGGTCCGCCCG
>NZ_PSWE01000054.1:0-6764 GCF_002932195.1 Rathayibacter sp. AY1C4
CGCACCGCACCATTGGACACGACGTGCCAACACGGCGACGCCCAGGGGAGCGGGTCGTGGTGGTGGTCATGGTGGGCCTTTCTGCAGAGTCGGAGGAAGGGGGGCGGGGACCGGCGGCTGCCGGTCCCCGCGGAGCGGGCTAGCTCAGGTCCGCCGCGTCGGCGGCGGTGGTGTCGCCGGTGACGACCTGCTCGACCGGGGAGAGCGCGTATCCCCAGGCGGCGAGCTGGCGGAAGTGAGCGGCGGCGCGGGCGTCGCCGCGGCGCCAGGACTCTTTGCTCGTGTTCGCCTCCTGCCCTGCGAGGACGACGGCCAGCGCGACCAGGCGGGCCTTCGCGGGGTTCGCCTCGACCAGCGGGGCCAGCGCGTCGGCGTGGTAGCCGGAGGGCTGGGTGACGCCGAGGAGGGTGTGCGCGAGCGCGTTGCCGTTGCCCATCCCGCCCGACACCGACGAGCGGTGCGCGGTCAGTCCCAGGGCGATGACGCGCTCGGCGTCCTTCGGGAGGGTCTTCCGGGACAGGAGCGTCGTGATCCAGTCGCGGCGTACCGTCTCGGCGGCGATCCATGCGCGGTTGTTCGCGAGGAGGATGCGGCGCTCGGCGGACTTCGCTGCCTTCTCTTCCTCCGTCTCGGGTGCGGCGGGCGCGTTGTAGGCGTAGCTGAATCCGTGGGCGGCGGGGTCCTGGATCGCGTAGGAGACGTGGGTGTTGCCGTCGTAGATGGTGCTCACGAGGACGCCCCGCGGCTCGATGGTCGCGATGTGCTCGACGGTGACGCGCTTGCCGTCTTCGGTGCGCAGCGGGTCGATGACGACCCACGCGCTGCCCTCGCCGTCGACCTGATCGCGGGTGAGGACGGTGAAGCCTGCGGCCTCCTGGTTCGCCTCCTCCACGAGGACGGCGACGCGGCGGGCGCGCGCCTTGCGGTGGCGCTCTGCGGTGTGGGTGAACTGGCTCGGGTTGGTGGTGGCGACGGTGATGAGGTCGGCGCGGGCTTCCTCGTCGTCCTCAAATTCGAGGATGATCGCGGCCTGGTCCAGGGTCAGCTCGTGCTCGTGCAGCGCGGTCCGCGCGACTGCGGACTCCTCGACCGCCAGTCCCGCTTTCACGGTCGCGGCCTTGGTGCCGGTGCGCTTGGCGATGCTCGCGGCCGACAGGCCCTCGAACGACAGCTGCGCCCACGCGGCGGTGCGGTCGGCGGTGGTGAGTTCGGCGCGCTGGTCGTTCTCGATGATCTGCTGCACGATCCGCTCGGCGGTCTTGTCGTCGCCCTCCACGACGTAGACAGGGATCGTCGCGAGGCCGATTTCACGGCTCGCGAGGGTCCGGCGCTGCCCCGCGCGGACGATCACGTTGCCGTGCTCGTCGCGGCGTCCGAGCACGGGCGACAGGATGCCGCTCTGACGGATGGAGTCGATGAACTCCTTCGTCAGCGGGGCGCTGGTGCGGACGTTCTGCTCGATCACGAGGGCGGTCGGGTCGATGTGCTCGATGGTCCCGGTTGCGGTGGTGTTCACGATGGTTTCTCCTTGATCAATGTGCGATCATTGAGGCGACGGGTCCCGTGGTTCTAGTGAAACTACGGGGCTTTTGTCGTCTTCCTGATCGTTTTTCTTTGCCTCTCCGGCGGGATGAAACCAATTGAGTGGAGACGCCGTAGTGACGGGCTTTCCGGGCGAAATAAGGGCGCTTGCGCCCGCGTCCGGAAAGGTCGGCACGGAGGCGTCGGAGCGAGATAGGTTGAAACCGCGGAGAGGTGAAGAAAACAGAAAAACAGGCCGCGTAGCGGCTTCCCCTCGGCGGTGCTCCGTCACCGCTGCGCGAGTGCAGCTCGCGCCCCCCGGAACGGGGATGCCGGGGAGTGTGAGGGGGTCGCCCCTCACGGGCCGGCCCGCAGGCCGGCCCGCACCGCGCGGCTACCGGTCGGCGGGCTCGTAGCAGTTGGCGCAGTCGCACGGCCCGCCGGGGTTCTCCACCCGCTCGACGGCCGCGATCTGCGCGGCCTGCTCCGCCGGGGAGAGCGCCTGCCACCCCTCATCCGCCCGCCGGTTCAGCTCGACGCGCGCCGCACGCTCGTCCACCGTCTCCGGGGTCGGGGTGAGGAAAGCGGCCAAAGCCGCGCCGGTGTCCTGCTTCTCGGCGGCGGTGAGGAACGCGATCAGCGCGGCCGCGTAGTCGCTTCCGTCGTTGGTGACGGGGAACCCGCCCGGGCACCCCTCCCCGGGCAGGGTCAGGGTGTTGCGGACGTGCGCGAGGATCTCGGCGTCCGTGGCGGCGGCGTCCTCGTCGGACTCCGCGCGGCGGGTGGTGAGGATGAGGGCGAGCTGTTCGGCGCTCGCGCGGCCGGTGTCGGTGGTGGTCATGGTGTGGTCCTCTCAGCGGCTCATGAACGGGGCGACGCGGCGGATCGCTGCGCGGCGGGCGTGGGTGACGCAGTGGCGGAACGAGCCGCTGGTGATGCCGTGCAGCTCGTCGGAGTGCCACGCCTCCCAGACGCCGGACTTGCGGCGGGTGACGAGCACGGAGGGCGTCGTCTTGGGGTCGGTGCCCACGACGCGGATGCTCACCGCGCGGGTGTTTGCGAGCGTGAGATAGGTCTTAGCCGTGGTCTGCAAGTCGGTGGCGGTCTGCATGGTGTGGGTGCTCCCTCTGGCTGATCGTTTTTCTTTGCCTCTCCGGCGGGAAGAACCGTTTGAGTGGAGGCGGCGCAGTGACGCCTATTCCGAACGAAATAAGGGAGCGCAGCGACCGCGTTCGGAATAGGTGGCACGTAGCCGGTGGAGCGAAATAGGTTTGAACCGCGGAGAGGTGAAGAAAACGGGGAATCGGGCCGCGTAGCGGCTTCCCCTCGGCGGTGCTCCGTCACCGCTGCGCGGGCGGAGCTCGCGCCCCCGGAACGGGGATGCCGGGGAGTGTGAGGGGGGTCGCCCCTCACGGGCCGGCCCGGAGGCCGGCCCTCGCCCGCTCAGCTCGCCGCGGCCGTCTCCGCGACCGCCTCGCGGGCCGCGTCGAGTTCCGCGGCGGTGCGGTGTCCTTGCACGTCGGCGTAGGCGACGGAGTAGGGGCGCGTCCCGGCGTTCCAGTCCAGCGCGACGGTCACGGTCTTGGGGTTCACGCGGGTCACGACGCTCCACCCGTGCTTGTGCTTGATCGCGTCGCCCTTGGCGATCGTCTCGCGGCTGTAGATCGTGACCTGTCCCGCGGCGGCCTGCGCCTCGCGGACCTCCGACCAGTAGTCGCGCTGATCTTCGAGCTGCGCGCGCTCGGCGTGCAGCCGGTCGAGTCGGTCGCCGGTCGCGGGCGCGGTGGTCTCGACGTAGCCGCCGCCGAAGTTGTGCGAGCTGCCCTCGATCTTCCGCGTGTATCCGCGAATGTCGGTGTCGAGCCGGTCGATGCGGCGGGCGACCATCGCGGGCGCGTAGCGGGATTCGGTGGTCCTCGCGGCGACGTCGGCGCGAGCGCGGGCGCGGGTGGCCTCGCGGTCGGCCTCGACGCTGCGACCCATCGCGGCGTCGGCCTTGGCAATCGCGTTCCGATGCCGCGTCTCCGAGTGGTGGCCGATCTTGATCGGCTCCCCGCCCTCGGGCAGGCGGCGGAGGGCGCGGCGGGCGGCCTCGTCGGCGTCGTCCGCCTGCTCGGCGCGACGGTCAGCCTTCGCGTCGAGCGCGTCGACGCGGGCCGCCTGGCGCTCGAGGGTCGCCGCCTCCGCCTCGGCGGTCGGGCGGAACGTCTCTTCGGCCTCGATGGTGACCTCGTGTCCCGCGTCGCGCAGGGCGGTCGCGGCGCGGTTGATGGTCCACCACTTCGGCAGGCGGTCCCGGGACTGCGGGACGTACCAGGCGCCGATGGAGCGGCCCCAGCGCCAGCCGGACGCCTTCAGGATCTCGGCGGTGCCGTCGCCGCGGCTGGTGCCCTCGATGAGGGTTCCGGCTTCGGGGGTGTGGGTGATGGTGAGCATGCTCTGTCTCCTTCTCGTCTCGGCGGGGGTCAGTCGTTGTCGCGGAAGTCGACGGTCGTCTCGCTGCGGTCGTGCAGCGCGTACGCGGCCGGGTACAGGTCGAGCGCTCGCGCGACGTCGACCGGCACGACGACGTAGGCGTCGGAAGCCATGTAGCCGATCCGGCCCTCCCCCACGGGCTCGACGGGCTCGAAGTGCTGCAGCGTCACCCCGGCGACCGCTCCGCTGCGGGTGACCAGGTGCACGGCAGGGGTCTGCTCGGTCACCGGGTCGCGGCCACCGGCGCCGACGATGACCACCTGACGGGCGGTCCGGCTGATGCCCTCCGTCCCGGGTCCGTGGTACTCGCTCTTGATGACCTCGGTACGGGTGCCGCGCTGCTGAGTCATGGTGTGTCTCCCTCTGGCTGATCGTTTTTCTTTGCCTCTCCGGCGGGAAGAACCGTTTGAGTGGAGGCGGCGCAGTGACGCCGCTATCGGGCGAAATAAGCCCGCAGGGCGCGTCCGATAGCGGTGGCACGTAGCCGGTGGAGCGAAATAGGTTGAGACCGCGGAGAGGTGAAGAAAAAGAGGAAACGGGCCGCGTAGCGGCCTCCTACCGGCGGTGCTCCGTCACCGCTGCGCGAGTGCAGCTCGCGCTCCCCGGAACGGGGAATGTCGGGGAGTGTGAGGGGGTCGCCCCTCACACTGCCGGCCCGAAGGCCGGCCCGCCGCCTCTCAGCTCTCGTCGTCGCTCTCGTCGTCGTCGGCGTCGAGGATCGCGGCGATGCGGTGCGCGGTGGTGAGCACCCGCGCGGCCGTCTCGCGGATCGTGTCGGCCTTGCAGTCGCTCCACGTCGCGACGTAGCCGACGCTGTAGGCGCTGGTGTCGAATCCGACGAGCCCGGCGACGACGAACGCGACGGACTCGGCTTCCGTCTCCATCAGCCCTCGGTGCTGCGCGTACTCCTCCAGGTCATCAACGTGACCCATCAGCACGTGCGCGGCCTCGTGGATCAAGGTCTTTGCGGCCTGCTCCGGCGACAGGCTGGAATCCACGACGACCGTGCGCTCCTCGGGGGCGGCGTAGCCGTTCGTTCCCTGCGGCAGCGGGCGGCGCTCGACCGTCCACCCCTCGGCCTCGAGAGCGGCCGTCAGCGGCGCAATGACGCCGTGATCGTGCTCCCCGGTGAGTAACTGCGCGATGTCGCGGGGATCCTCGGCGCCCTCCATCAGGTCGGTCTGCTCGATCGCGAACACGGACACGAGCGGGTAGTACGTCTGGACTTTCTGCCCCTTCTCGTCGGTGCTGGTCGTGGTGCCCTCCTCGGCCTCCTCGTCGGCGGCGATCTTTCGCTGAGCGAAGCCGAAAATCTTGATCGCCTTCTCGCCCTTGCGCACCTGGCGGCCCTTGGCCTGCCACGCGCGGAACCCGGCGACGGCGGAGGCGTCGGGGCGCTGAGCGAGGATCAGCAGCAGGTTGCCCAGGCTGTAGCGGTGGAACGAGGACGCGAACGAGAGGAACCGTCGCCACTGGTCGGAGTCGCGCAGCGCCTCGACCTGCTCGGTGATGCTCTCGTGCAGCGCGGCGGCCTGCTCGCGGCGCTCCTCCGGTGTGGTCCGCGGGGCGCGCTTCTTGGCGGTGGTCTTGCGGGCGGTGGTCGTGCTGGTCATGGCGATTCTCCCTGTGCGAGGATCGACGCGACGGGTCCCGTGGTTCTAGATCAACTACGGGGCTTTCGTCTTGTCTGATCGTTTTTTTGTGCCTCTCCGGCGGGAAGAACCGTTTGAGTGGAAGCGGCGGAGTGACGCCTATTCCGAACGAAATAAGGGAGCACAGCGACCGCGTTCGGAATAGGTGGCACGTAGCCGCTGGAGCGAAATAGGTTTGTACCGCGGAGAGGAACAAAAAACCTCGAAGCAGCGCCGCGCAGCGGCTCCCCGTCGCCGCAGGCGATGTGCGCGAAGCGCACCCCGCGCCTCGAGCGGAACACCGGGGAGGGTGAGGGGCCGGCCCCTCACGGGACGGCACCGCCGGCCCTCTCCCACCTCCCGACCGCGACATGCTGACTTGTAAACATGCCTACAAGTCAGCACGCGCGGCCGGTGTGGGTCACAGGCACCAGTCCTCGGACCAACCGGAGGGCGGGACGACAGCGTGCGCCTCGCCGGTCCAGTGGAGGTAGTAGAGCGTGCTGCCATAGTCGTGATCCCCCGCGGTGACGTCCATCTGGCGGTTCTCCACGTCCGGCTCCGCGCTGCTCCACCGGGTAGAGACGTCCACCGCGCGGAGTTCCCCGGAGTCGGTCACGAGCGTCTGGCAGACGGGGCACCGGAGCGCTTCGTACGTCTCGCCGTCATCGGTCACCGTCTCGATCAGAAGCTCGGGGGCCGCTGCCCACACCTGCTGGTGCAGCTCCTCGATCGTCGCGAGCAGCGCTTCCGCGCGGCTCCCCGGCGTCTCCTGCGTGGTGGTGGTGTCGAGTTCGGTATCGGCGGTCATCGGCGTGGACTGCATGATGTGGCGCTCCCTTGTCTGATCGTTTTTTTGTGCCTCTCCGGCGGGAAGAACCGTTTGAGTAGAGGCGGCGGAGTGACGCCTATTCCGGGCGAAATAAGGGAGCTTGCGACCGCGCCCGGAATAGGTGACACGGAGACGACGGAGCGAAATAGGTTTGCACCGCGGAGAGGAACAAAAAACCTCGAAGCAGCGCCGCGCAGCGGCTCCCGGTCGCCGCAGGCGATGTGCGCGAAGCGCACCCCGCGCCTCGAGCGGAACACCGGGGAGGGTGAGGGGCCGGCCCCTCACGGGACGGCACCGCCGGCCCT
>NZ_PSWE01000055.1:0-6619 GCF_002932195.1 Rathayibacter sp. AY1C4
TGCGCGCGCGCCGCGCCGCGAGCAGCTCGCCTACCTCGGCGCGGCCGACTCGCCGACCCCGTCCCTCCGCCAGCAGCCCTCGTCTTCCCCCTGCTCGTCGGCGTCGCGCTGCTCGCCTCGGGCGCGACCGCCCTGCTCCGCGCCGCCGGTCCTCATGGCGTCCGGAGGCGCCTCGAGGAGTCCCGCGCCCTCACCGCGGCCCTCGGCGGAGGCCCTGGCGCGCGCGGATGCAGCGCTCCCGGTGTCCTTCCAGCCTGCCTGCGGGTCGTCGTCGGCGCCCTCCTCCTCCTGGCCGCCGGCCCGGCCTACACCGCGGCCGCCCTCGTCGCCGCAGCCCTCTGCGCACTCGCCCTCGCGCACGCCGTCCGCCGCTTCGCCCAGGACTCGGAGGGCGACCCGCCCACCCCGGCCGCGGTCGCCGCCACGGCCGCGATGCTCGCCTTCGCCACCGTCGCCGCGGCCCAGGGGATCCTCGGATTCACGGGCGTCCCGGCGCATGTCCGGGAGTTCGACCAGCAGGACCTGAGCTGGGCGGCCGCCCTCGTCGGAGTGGTCGCCGCGTGCGGCCTCCTGCAGCTGGCGGGACGCGCAGCGGAACCGGTGGCCGCACCGGCGGCGGGCGTCAGGCGGCGCGGCTGATGCTCGGAGCTCCGACGCTCGATGCGCCCCCGCACCTCGTCCTCGACGGCAGCGCGGTGCGGCTCGCGCCCGCCCGCGGGTCCGTCGCTGTGATCACCTTCTGGATGCAGTTCCACAACTCCGGCACCGCCGCCCTGCACGATCTCGCCCTGTTCTGCGGCTCCTTCACCGACGGCTCGGGCGTCGAGCTCGACTACGACGAGGCCCCGGTCACCGTCGTCGGCCGGCCCGAGCGGGTCGCCCCAGGCGCGGGATTCGTGGCCGTCGCGCACTACACGATCGCGCCGCTGCGGGCACCGCGGACGCTCCGCCACTCCATCGTGCTGCGGGGCCGCACGAGCGACGACCGGCCGTTCACCGACGTCGCCGCGCTCGAGGTCCACGTCGATCCGAGGCGCACTCCCGAGGTCAGGTTCCGTCCCCCGATGGCGGGATCCGACACCTTGCGGTGGAGGTGAGCGACGATGCGATCGCATGAAGACTTCTCACCACCGGGCCGGATCGGCCAGGGTAGAGGGATCGCGTCGTACGGAGGACGCGCCAGAGGAAAGGACTCCGCCGTGAGGGGAATCGCAGAAGGCAGCCGACCGATCGTCGATCGCGGGGTGTCCCGCCGGGACACCGCGGCGGCCGCGTGGCTGGCCCAGAGCGGCGTCGACGTCCGCGCGAACGGCGCGTTCCGCATCGTGGCCGACACCCTCTGCAGCGACGGCGTCGACGTGCTCCGGATCTGGCACTCGCCGGCCCGCCTGCACCGCACTTCCGCCATCGGCCCGGGCGTCCGCCTGATCATCCCGCTCGAGGGCGCGATCGTGATCCAGCCGGACGATCCGGCGGCGCTCGAGGTCCGCGTCGCGCCGGGTGCCATCGCCTTCCTCCACTGCGACTCCCCGTTCACGATCGTGACCGACACCCCGAGCGCCCGCACCGAGATCGCCCTCGACCGCCCGCTGCTGGGCCTGGTCGACTCGGCCGACCGTGGCGCCGTCGTCACCGAGGCCGACGCGGCCAGCCGCGGCATCCTGCTCTCGACCGTCAACGCGACCTTCGGCTCCACCCTCGACGCCGACTCCCCCGCCTTCCCTCTGGTGCGGGCCGCCGTCGAGCAGCTGGCGGGCGCTGTGCTGGCGACCTCGCTGCCGCGCGAGAGCAGCGAGGACGTCTACACGCGCGCCCTCGCCCTGATCGCCGCGATGTCCACCGACCCCCGCCTCTCGGTCCAGGAGATCTGCGAGCGCCTCGGCGTCCCGAAGCGGACGCTGCAGCGCACCTTCGCGCGGAACGGCACCACCGTGTTCGACGAGATCCGCCGCGCACGCCTCACGACCGCGCGCGCCCTCCTCGGCGGGAGCGACTCCCCGCCCTCGCCCGAGCACGTGCTGAGCAGCTACGTCCGCTCGCAGCGCCTGCGCCGCGACCTGCTCCACCTCGAGACGGTGCCCGCCTCGAAGCTGGGCTGACGCCGGGGCCGCAGCTCTCTCCGCGTCGACAGCCCCGTGGGCGAGGGAGGTCACCGCGCGGGAGCACGCCTCCGGTCCGGACGCTCCAGCTCGGTCGCACCGTCTCCGCAGCCGCCCCGCGCTCAGCCCGGGTACGGCACCGACGCCGCCGGCCACCCCGAGGCCGCGAGCTCCGCGCGCAGACGGTGGTGGTGCTGCACTGCGCCGAGCGAGTCGGTGCGGAAGGCGATGGCGAGGGCCGCGTCTGCCCAGTAGGCGTCCCAGCCGGAGTAGCGCTCGAAGACGCGGTCGCCGACCGCGGCCAGCAGCTCCCAGGCGCGCGCCGCCGGGAGGTAGCCGGCGACGTAGGCGTAGCGGATCGCGCCGATCGTGCGCTCGGCGTCGCCCGCGAGCAGGAGGAGCGGCGGACGCCCGTCGACCGCCTGGGCGAGCTCGAGGAGGTGGAACTCGCTGCCGCCCGTGAGCGCGGCGACTCGGGAGCGCATCCGCTCGGCGTCGGCGGAGGCCGAGACCTCGGCGAAACGGGTCGAGAGCGGCCCGCGGGTGAGCACGTCGGCGACCAGCAGCTCGACGTCGTCGGCCGAGGCGATGCGGAAGTCGCGGTCGAGCGCGACCCGGTGCTCGACGAGCGGATGCAGCGGCAGCTGCTGCCAGGGCGCCCCCTTCGCTCCGTCGGCGTAGCGGCGCCGCAGCTCCTCCGGGAGCTCGGCCCACGAGGGCTGGAACGCGAGGGAGGAGTTCCAGCCGGCGAACGAGAAGTCGCTGACCGCGTCGAGCGCGAGCAGCTGCTGCTGGCGGAGGGACGGGGTCGGCGAGTCGGCCGCGCCGAGGTAGGCGAGCTGCTCGCGGCGCGGCGCGCGCGCATCCCACTGCTGGAAGCCGACCGTGGCGGCGAGCAGCCCGAAGGCCAGAGCGAACGCGAACGCCGTGAACGCGACGACGCTCTCGCCGCCGCCGAGCGCGAGCCCCCATGCGAAGCCGACCAGGCCCACCGGAGCCGCGAAGGCCGTCACCAGGAGGGCGCGGCGTCCGGCGCCCTGCCCGCGCCGGTGCGCATCGGCCGCCCGCGCGTAGCGCAGCCGGGGTCGGACGGGGAACTCGACGTCTCCGGGATGGTTCTGCAGCGGCACGGTCGCAGCCTAGGGGCGCGGGTCCCGTCGATGTGTGCTTGCCTGGTCGCATGACTCTCGCCGAAGCACTCCTCGAGCGGGCCGACCTGCAGAAGCGGATCGAGGCCCTCCAGTCGCGGATCGTCGCGAACGCCTCCTACCAGGAGGGAGAGGAGCCGACCGAGGACCCGGCCGAGCTGCTCGCCGATTGCACGCGCGCACTGGGCGAGCTCGAGCGGCTGGTCACGGCGATCAACCTCACCAACGCGACGGCCACCACTCCCACCGGAGAGGTGCTGACCGCGGCGCTCGCCCGGCGCGAGGCCCTGCGCGCCCGGCACAGCCTCCTGACCCGCGCGGCCGACGCGGCCGCCGGCGAGCGCGGCTACCGCCAGCTCCGGAGCGAGCTGCGCCGCCTGCCCGCGCTGCCGGTGCGGGAGCTGCGCGAGCAGGCCGACGCCGTGGCGCGCGAGCTGCGCGGGCTCGACGCCGACGTCCAGAGGACGAACTGGGGGGTCGAGCTGCAGAGCTGACACGAGACGCGGTGAGTCGGTAGGCGCACCGGAGCGAGCACGCACCGTCGGGCCGGCGGTTCATCCGGCCCTCTGTCACGCGGTGGGCAGCGTCCCGGCTCCGGCCGTCACTCACAGCCCAGCACCGAGGACCGGTGACCGCGCAGACAGGACACCTCATCACCATGTGCTGGCCGGTGCGCCGAGGGCGGGTTCGGGGACCTCACCGCGTCTCGGGCGCACGCGGACGCACGTAGGGTCGGGCCGGGATCTTCTCGAACGGGCGCGTTGACGCACGCCGGGCTCGGGGCTGCGGCTCCTCGAACGGGCACGCGGACGCCTGCCGGGTCCGGGCCGGCGTCCGGCCGACCGCGCCCGCCCCGTAGCTCAGTACTCGATGCGCCCGCGCCGGTCGTGGAACTCGCCCGTCGGCCCGTCGGAGCCGAGCAGGGCGAGCGCGACGGTCGCGTCCGTGCCCTCGGTGACGGTCTGGTGCCCGCCGTGTCCGTTGAAGTCGGTCGCGGTGTAGCCGGGGTCGCTCGCGTTGATCCGCATCGCCGGCAGGTTCTTCGCGTACTGCACGGTGAGCGCGACGACCGCCGCCTTCGATGCCGCGTAGGGGATCGCGGTGACGGGGAACTCGTCGTGGCCCTCGGTGCTCAGCCAGCGCGGCCAGCCGACTCCGGACGCCACGTTCACGACGACCGGGGCCGCGGAGGCCTGCAGCAGCGGGAGCGCGGCCTGTGTGACGCGGACGATGCCGACGACGTTCGTCTCGAGGACGCCCGCCATCGCCTCCGGGGTGAGGTCGTCGACGCCGAACGAGGTGCCCAGCACTCCGGCGTTGTTGACGAGCACGTCGAGCCCGGGCAGGGAGGCGATCGCGGAGTCGACGCTCGCCTGATCGGTGACGTCGAGGCGGACGGGGTGGGCGCCGAGCGCGCGGGCGGCGTCGCCGTCGGCGGTGTCGCGCATGCCGGCGTAGACGGTGTGGCCCGCCTCGAGGAGTCGGCGGGCGGTCTCGAGGCCGAGGGAGCGGTTCGCTCCGGTGATGAGTGTCGTGGTCATGCGCCCATCCTGCGCGGGTGGTCGGGCCTCGACCAGGCCGCGCTCGACGGGGGGACCGGCAGTACCTGGCTCGGCGACGGCGGGCGGAGGAGGATGGGCGGCATGGAGGAGTTCGCCACGGTGCTGCGCTCGTGGCGCGACCGCATCCGTCCCGCCGACGTCGGCCTGCCCGCGGGCTCGGGCCGCCGCGCCACGGGCCTGCGCCGCGAGGAGCTGGCGGCGCTCTCGGGCGTGAGCGTCGACTACCTCGTGCGGCTCGAGCAGGGACGCGCACGGAACCCGTCGCCGTCGATGCTCCGCTCTCTCGCGGTGGCGCTCCGGCTCACGGACAGCGAGCGCGACCACCTCTACCGGGTCGCCGGCGCCGCCGTCCCCTCGCCGGGCGTCGTGCCGCAGCACGTGAGCCCGGGCGTGCAGCGGATCGTCGACCGCCTGGGCGACGTGCCGCTCGCGGTGTTCACGGCGGCCCACGACATCCTGCTGTGGAACCCGCTCTGGGCCGCCCTCAACGGCGACCCCTCGGTGTTCACCGGGCTGGAGCGGAACCTCGTCTGGCGGCACTTCACCTCGGGCCACGCGGGCACCGAGTTCGACGCGCAGCACGAGGAGGACTTCGCGAGCGACCTCGCGGCCGACCTGCGCGCGGCGACCGGGCGCTACCCGCGCGATCCGGCGCTCGCCGCCCTCGTCGCCCGGCTGCGCGAGGAGTCGCCCGACTTCGAGCGGCGCTGGGCGGAGGCGCGCATCGCCGAGCACCGCGCGAGCCGGAAGACGGTGACGCGGACGCCCGTCGGACCGATCACGATCGACTGCGACGTGCTCACGGCTCCGGGCACCGACCTGCGGATCGTCGTCTACACGGTGGCGCCGGGCAGCGAGGATGAGGCGCGGCTCGACCTGCTGCGGGTGACGGGGCTGCAGGCGCTGAGCACGGCGCCGGCGTGAAGCGGACGGGACCGAACAGTGGCGGTGGAGGCGTCGGTCGCTGCGGGCAGCAGTGCGGCGCCGCCCGCCTCCCCGCTCAGGACGCGCAGTACGCGGTGATGAACGCGTAGAGCTCGCCCTTCTGCTCGGGGGTCGCGGCGACGACGACGGTGCCCTGCCGGCCCGCGGTCTCGACGGTGACCGGCAGGCGCGTGCCGACCTTGTCCTCGGCGAGCGCGTGGGTGTCGCAGCGGGTGGGGACGGCGTCCAGGACCACGGAGTCGAGGGTCCCGGCGGGCACGGAGCGGTCGAGGGTCCAGGCGTCGGCGGCGTCGGGCGGCTGCAGCAGGATCGTGGCGTCGACGCTGCGGAGCACGAGGGGGGTGCCCCGGACGTCGGCGGTGATCGTGAGGCGCGCCGGCTCGTGCGCGGCGCCTCCGGACGTGTCGATCCGCAGGGCGAGGTCGGCGTCGACGCTGCGGGCGAAGCATCCGGACCGGGCGAGAGCGTCGACGAACGAGAACGGGTCGTCGGCGGGGTACGCGTGCTCGCCGTGGCCGTCGATGGCGAGGACGACCTCGAGCGCGGTGGGCGCCTCCGCGGCAGGGCAGGCGGGCTCGGGCACGTCGACGCGGAGGTCTCGCGAGGTCCCGTCGGGGACGCCCGTGCCGCCGGTCCAGGTGAGCGGGGCGGTGAGGCGCGGGTCGGTGAGGCGGGCCGCGGTGACCTCGATCGGGGCGCCGCTGCCGTTGTGGACCTCGAAGACCATGGTGCCGCCGGCGATGTCGGAGCGGTTCTGCTGGACAGAGACGGTGACCCCGGGAGCCGGGGCTCCGCGGCGCGCGGGCGCTCGGGGTGCCGGGCTGGCGCTCGGGGTGCCGGGCTGGCGGGTCTTCGCGCCCAGTGT
>NZ_PSWE01000056.1:0-6149 GCF_002932195.1 Rathayibacter sp. AY1C4
GGCTGGCGGACGCCCCCGCCGCGCAGGAGAGCCGTCGAACTCGAGAGATCACGACCGGACGACCTCCACGTGGTTCACGTTCTCCGCCGCCCGCCGCCCCCGGCTCCGCCGGACGCTCCGCTCCCGCCGTCTCAGGCCGCGAGTCCGCCGAACAGCAGTGACACCGTCATCGCGATGATGACCGAGTCGAAGGCGGACGCGATGACGACGTTCGCGCGCACCAGGCGCCAGCCCTCTCTCGAGCGGATCTCGGCCGAGACCGTGGCCGCCATCGTGGACAGCAGGAGCGCGAGGGTCGCGTCGTCACTGAAGTGCGGCACCTCCTCGAAGGCGAAGCGCACCTGCGACCGCCGGGGCGACCGCGACTCGAGGCGCAGGCAGGCCTGTGCGACCGAGAAGACCATCAGCACCCACGAGCTCGCGACGGCGAGCAGGGCGGCGGCGGGGGAGAGGGGCTCGCTGCGGGACTCCGTCCTCTGCGCGATCGCCACCGTGACCACGATCGCCGGCACCGCCGCCGGCAGCGCCGCCGGCAGCGTCGTGCCGGTCACCCCGGTCGCTCCCGCCATCCGCGAGAGGAGGCGCCGCTCGCCGCGCGCCTCCTCCTCGGCGGTGCTCCGCAGCGCCTGCTCGTCGAGGCGCGAGAAGGAGGCGGCGCTCCAGCCCACGGAGAGGGCGGTGGAGAGCGGCCGGCCGAGCAGATGGACCGGAACGA
The DNA here is from genome assembly GCF_002932195.1 of Rathayibacter sp. AY1C4. Taxonomy (NCBI): domain Bacteria; kingdom Bacillati; phylum Actinomycetota; class Actinomycetes; order Micrococcales; family Microbacteriaceae; genus Rathayibacter; species Rathayibacter sp. AY1C4. The sequence goes on from NZ_PSWE01000056.1 coordinate 716, forward strand.
GGGTCGCCGTCGCATCGACGGCCCCGTCGCCCGGAGCGAGCGTCCCCGTCGCCAGGACGAGCAGCACCACCACGATCGTGACCAGGAGGCGCACGCACACCCGGAACAGATCCGAGCGGGGTCGTCTGCGCGCGGTCATCGCCGTCCTCCCCGTCAGAGGCCCGGAGCGCGCCTCGAACAATATCCACGCCGTTCCGTCCTGCGGTGTCCCCGTGCACCACCGGGCCATTCGTTGCAACCAACAACAAATCCCCCGCGCACCCGGCAGAATGGACCCATGACCTCACGGAGCAACTGGGCGGGCACCTACGAGTACCGCGCCGCCGCCATCATCGAGCCGGAGTCCGTCGAGGAGGTGCAGCGCCTCGTCCGCGAGAACGAGCGCGTCCGCGCCCTCGGCAGCCGCCACTCCTTCAACTCCCTGCCCGACACCCCCGGCGCACTGCTGCACCTGGGGCGCCTGGCCTCCGACCCCGTGATCGACGCCGAGGCGAGCACCGTCACCGTCGGCGGCGCCACCCGCTACGGCGTCGTCGCCGCGCACCTGCACAGCAACGGCTACGCCCTGCACAACATGGGCTCGCTCCCGCACATCTCGGTCGCCGGCGCCATCGCGACCGGCACCCACGGCTCGGGCGACCGCAACGCGAACCTCTCCTCCGCCGTCTCGGCGCTCGAGCTCGTCACCGCCGACGGCTCGCTGCGCACGATCCGCCGCGGGGAGCCGGGCTTCGAGGGCGTCGTCGTCGGCCTCGGCGCCTTCGGCATCGTCACCCGCGTGACCCTCGACATCCAGCCGACCTTCGACGTCCGCCAGGACGCGTTCGTCGACCTGCCCTGGGAGCGCGTGCTCGACGACTTCGACGCGATCACCTCCTCCGCCTACAGCGTCAGCCTCATGACCCACTGGTCCTCGCCGACGGTGGAGCAGCTGTGGCTGAAGACCAAGGTGGCGGCGGGATCCGTCGCCGACGTCGACGCGACGCACCTGGGCGCGGTCGCCGCCTCCGCGAGCCTCTTCGCCGTCTCGGAGGGTGTCGACTCCAACCTGAACCCGTTCGGCGGCTCCGTCGGACCGTGGTCCGAGCGCCTGCCGCACTTCCGCCTCGACCGCGAGCCGAGCGCGGGCGACGAGATCCAGAGCGAGTACATGGTGCCGCGCGCGAACGTCCGCGAGGCGATCGTGGCGCTGCGCGCGATCGGCGAGCGGATCGACGACGTCCTGCTCATCACGGAGCTGCGGACCATGGCGGGCGACGACCAGTGGCTCTCCCCCGCCGGAGGCCGCGACAGCGTCGGCGTGCACTTCACCTTCAAGAAGGACCGCGCCGGCGTCGACGCCGTGCTCCCCGCCGTCGAGGGCGCGCTGCTGCCGCTCGGGGCCCGGCCGCACTGGGGCAAGCACTTCCTCGCCGGAGCCGACGAGATCGCGCCGCTCTACCCGCACCTCGAGGAGTGGCGCACCCTCCGCTCCGAGTGGGACCCCTCGGGCCGCTTCGCGAGCGACTTCCTCCGCGACCGCCTGCTCGGCTGAGCGGCACCCGCCCCGCGGGACCAGGCAGGTTCCGCGGGACGGGGCTCACCGGACGCAGCACAGGACGGGGCTCACAGGACGCAGCTCGCGGGACGCGGCTCTCGGAACGCCGCTCAGAACAGGCGGGCCGCGTCGGCGGGCTCGACGAGGTCGCGCACCAGCGCCGGGATCCGCTTCCGGAACGGGAAGAACCCCCGCGACGCCGACGGCCACGCCGCACCGTCCCAGCGGCGGCGCACGGTGACGAGCGCGACCCCCTCGTCGGCGAGAGCCGAGCGGAGCGCCTCCACCCGCTCGCCGACGGGCCCGACCGGCGCGTACGGAACGACCACGGTGTCGATCCGCTCGGAGACCGCCCAGTCGACGACCGTCGCGGCACGCGCGTCCGCCAGCACCCGCGCCGGCCGACCGCTGGAGTCGGAGGTGCGCTCGGCGGCGTCGGCGAGCGCCGCGGCGGTGAAGGCAGCGACCGCGTCGGAGACTCCGGACGGCGAGCGCCCGCCCGCGTCCCCGGCGACGGCGCACGCGACGAGGCGCTCGGCCAGACCCGGCTGCTCGGCGAGCAGGCTCTCCGCCTCGAGGTCGTCCTCGTGCAGCAGGAGGCCGGGGCGGGCGCCGACGGTCCCCACGACGTCGTCCTGCTCGAGCGGTGCCCGCGGCGGGAAGGGCTCCTCCGTCAGCGCGGGGGCTGTGGTGGCGAGGCCGCTCGGCGAGAAGCGCCCCTCCGTGTAGCGGGCGATGTTGGACGCGGAGGCGAGGTAGGTCTTGCCCGGAGTCTGCAGGCCGGCGACCCATCGCCACGACAGGGTGTTGGACGCGGCGTCGCCGTCGAGCAGGTGCCGGTAGAAGAAGTCGGCGCCGAGCTGCCAGGGCAGTCCGAGGGTGAAGATCCAGATGCTCGCGAACCACATGCGGGTGTGGTTGTGGAGGTACCCGGTCTCGACGAGCTCGCTCACCCACGCGTCCATCGCGTCGATGCCGCTGTGTCCGCCGATCGCGTCGAGGTACCCGGGCGGAGGATCGCCCGCGGAGGAGTCCGCCACCTCGCGGCGGTAGCGGCGCCAGACGTCCGGGTTCTGCTCGAGCCAGCCCTTCCAGTAGGTGCGCCAGAACACCTCCTGGACGAACTTCTCCGCGGCGGTCAGCCGGTGGCGCGCGAGGACCGCGGCGACGACCTCCCGCTCGGTGACGAGGCGGTGGCGGAGGTAGGGCGAGAGCCCGGAGACGTTGTCCCGGGACGGTCCGAGGTCGTGGTTGCGGTCGCGAGCGTAGGCGGAGCCCGCGCGGGCGACGAAGTCGTCGAGCGCCTCGAGACCGGCGGCTCTGGTCGGGATGAACATCGCCCCATCATCGGCGTCGGCCCGGTGAGAACACCGGCGGCGGCCTCCCGAGTGCGCTCCGGGGACGGAGGTGCCCGCCGAGCGCTCGTCAACGGGGTGACCGGCGCCTCCGACCCGACGTAGCGTCGGAGGACGAGAGGGAGGCCGCCATGCCCCGCGAGGAACAGATCCCGTCCACCATCGAGCGCTCCGACGAGCACGCGCAGAAGCTCTGGTCGGCCGCGCACGACTCGGCCGTCGACAGCTACGGCGACGGCGAGCGCGCCCACCGCACAGCCTTCGCCGCGCTGAAGCACGAGTACGAGAAGGTCGGCGACCACTGGGAGCGCAAGGCCGAGAGCGGCCCCTCCGACTCCCGCGCCGAGGGCCACGGCCGCTCCCCCGGGGGCGAGACGGCGGGCGGAGTGGACGCGAACGCGACCAAGGCGCACCTGATGGACCTCGCCAAGCGCCTGGACGTCTCCGGCCGCTCGCGCATGACGAAGGCCGAGCTCGTCGAGGCCCTGCAGAAGGAGAGCACCCGACGGACGCGCGACGCGCGGTGAGGGCAGGGGGGCGGGGCCGGGAACACCCGCCCCGCCGAGCCCCGGCCCCGCTCAGTCCAGCGCGTCCCGGACGGCCGCCATGCCCAGCTCCAGCTCGGCGAAGGTGGTCGACAGCGGCGAGAGGCCGATCCGGATGCCGTCGGGTCGGCGGAAGTCCGGCACGATCCCGTCCGCCTGCAGCCGCGGGACGAGGCCGGCGAACGACTCGTGCGCGATCGTCACGTGCGAGCCGCGCCGGGCGGGGTCGAGCGGAGTCGCCACCCGCACCCCGCGCGGCACCAGCCACGCGTCGGCCAGCTCCAGCGCGTACGCCGTCATCGCCTCCGACTTCGCGCGCACCGCGGGCATGCCCACCGAGGCGATCAGCGCGATCATGTCCTGCATCGCGAGCATCCCCGTGATCGGCGGGGTGCCGCTGAGGAAGCGCCGCATCCCCTCGGCCGGACGGTAGCCGGGTCCCATCTCGAACATGTCGGCGACGCCCATCCAGCCCTGCACCGGCTGCGCGAGCGAGCCCTGGTGCCGGGAGGCGACGTACGCCCACGCGGGCGCCCCCGGGCCTCCGTTCAGGTACTTGTAGGAGCAGCCGACCGCGAGGTCCGCGCCCCACGCGTCGAGCTCGAGCGGCACCGAGCCGACGGAGTGGGAGGCGTCCCAGAGCACGAGCGCGCCGGCCTCGTGCGCCTGGGCGGTGATCGCCGCGGCGTCGGCGAGGAACCCCGAGCGGTACGCGACGTGGCTGAGCAGCACCAGCGCCGTCCGCTCGCCGAGCACCGGGGCGAGGTCGTCGGGGCCGACGCCGCTCCCGGGGTCGGAGTCGATCCAGCGGAGCGTGCTGCCGGTCTCGGCCGCGATGCCCTCCAGCACGTACCGGTCGGTGGGGAAGTTGTCGGTGTCCACGACGATCTCGTCGCGCCCCTGCTCCGCCTGGCGGGCGATCGCCGCGCGGGCGAGCTTGTAGAGCAGGACGGTCGTGGAGTCGGCGACGACCGTCTGCCCGGCCGCGGCTCCCAGCACCGCGGAGCCGAGGGCGTCGCCGACCTCGAGCGGCATGTCGAGCCAGCCCTCCTCCCAGCCGCGGATGAGGCGGCCGCCCCACTCCTCCTCCGCGAACCGCGCGAGCCGGGCGACGCTCGCGCGCAGCGGCCGGCCGAGCGAGTTGCCGTCGAGGTAGGAGCGGACCTCGGGGGTGCGGACGAACAGCTCGGGGCAGTGCGCGAGCGGGTCCTGGGCGTCGAGCGGATGCATGCCCTCACCCTAGGTCGCGGGCGCCGGGCGCGACGCGTGCCGCCGGGGCCCCGGATCCGTGCCGCCGGGATCCCTGACGGGTGCTGCCGGGGTCCCTGATGGGTGCTGCCGGGGTCCCTGACGCCGCTCGGACGCCGCCCACCGTCCAGAAGTCGTCGCACTCGGCCGCGACCGCGACGACTCCCGAGCACTCGCGAGCCCTCACCCCGAAGCCTCTCCCCCCACTGTCCAGAAGTCGTCGCACTCGGCGTCGACTGCGACAACTCTTGAGCACTCGCGAGCCCTCACCGGAGCCTCCCCCACTGTCCAGAACTTGTCGCACTCGGCGTCGACTGCGACGACTCCTGAGCACTCGCGAGCCCTCACCCGGAGCCCCTCCCCCCCACTGTCCAGAAGTCGTCGCACTCGGCGTCGACTGCGACAACTCCTGAGCACTCGCGGACCCGCGCACTCGAGCCGGTCGCCACTCCTCCGAAGTCGCCGTACTCGCGCTCCAGTACGGCCGCTTCCGCATGGTCGTGGAGCCGCCGGGCCCGTCCCAGCGGTCGTCGCCGAGTGCGCAGAAGTCGTCGCACTCGAGCTCGAGTGCGACAACTCCTGGACAGTCGTCGAAGCCAGAGGAGAACGGAGCGGGAGCCGGAGGAGGACGGAGCGCGAGCCGGCGAGCGCCCCCGCACCCGCGAGCACGGCCGCGCACCTGGGAAGTCAACGGGCGGACGCCGCCCCCCGCCCCGCCTAGCCTCCGAGGACGGCCCCCGCCGCCTCCC
>NZ_PSWE01000057.1:0-5102 GCF_002932195.1 Rathayibacter sp. AY1C4
GGGGGCGGTGGGCGCGGGGCGCTGGAAGTCGCTCATCGGACGCGGCTCTCGGTGGCCTCGTCGGGGGACCGGGCTCGGGAGCAGGGGAAGCGGCTATGTCACCAGGCGGGGGTGGGAGATCCGTCAGACGGGCCTCCGAAAGCGCTCCGAATAACAGTACGGTAACGAGCGGCGCGTGTCACGCCCGATCGTGTCCGTCTGTGATCGCTAGACCGCCTAGGAAGTGGTCCCCGGTGCGTAATCGGGCGCATCCGGAAGGCCGAAGGCGCGCTCGAGCGTCTCGATGCCGGAGTCGTGCAGGTACCCGGAGAGCTGGGTCCCGACGTACCGCAGGTGGTACGGCTCCGACTCGTACCCCGTGATCGGAGTGGCGTCGGGCTTGTAGCGCACGAGGAAGCCGAAGCGATGGGCGTTGGCGCCGACCCACTGCCCCTCCGGAGTGTCGCCCCAGCAGATCTCGAGCGCGCACGCGCCCGACGCTCCCACCACGTCGACCGCCCAGCCGGTCTGGTGCTCGCTGTGCCCCGGGCGCGCACTCGTCGCATCCGCTCCCGCCTGCCCGCGCGAGGACACCCAGCCCGCGTAGACGCTGACCTGGGTGTCGTAGGAGCGGTAGGCGCTCTGCACCGCCAGCGAGAGGCCGGCCTCGGAGCGGGCGGCGGCGAAGAGCGGGACGAGGGCGTCCGCGGTCGCCTGGCGCATCGGCTGCCGGTTGACGTAGGGCACGTCGGGGAAGGTCAGGTCGGCGGGGACGTAGTCGACCGGCGCGAGCGTCCGCAGCTTGTTGACGACGACCCAGGTGCTCGCCGGGTCGTCGACGGACTGCGCGGTGAGGTCGATCCCGGAGGCGGTGGGAGTGGGTGTGGGAGTCGGAGTGGCGGTCGGCTCCGCTGTGGGCGCCGAAGTGGTCGCGGCGGCGGAGGGCGACGGAGCGGGCGGCGCCGTCGAGGGGGTCGGCGAGGGCGCCGGCGCTCCGTTCCCGATGGCGGCTCCGACCCCCAGCGCGGTCAGGCCCGCCGCGGCGGCCACACCCCCGATGACCAGGGCTCGGCGGCGGACGGGGCGCCCATCGGTCGGCTCGTTCTCGTTCGACGTCATCCTCCGAGCCTAGACAGACCCGTTCCTGCGCATCTGCTGAAGCACCGGCGATCGGTTCTGTCCACCCGTGCCCCTCCACGCGGGTCGCGCATATCCTCTAAGGATTCACATAAGCAGACCCCCTAGCTTGAGTGACAGCCACGACTCCGTGTGCGACCGCCCCCTCGGCCGCACGGCCCCCCACGGAGCCGTCGATGGAAGGACCCCATGCTCCGACCCCTCACCGCACCCTCCGTCCCTCTCGCCGCCCTCGCTCGGACGCTCGAGATCGGCGACGAGGGCGGCCTGACGGCCGAGATCAGCGGAGTGACGCTGATCGCCTCCGACGTCGAGCCCGGCGACCTCTTCGTCGCCCTGCCCGGGGTCAACCGCCACGGGGCCGAGTTCGTCGAGCAGGCCGTGGCCCGCGGCGCCTCCGCCGTGCTGACCGACACCGCGGGCGCCGATGCCGCGCGCGCGACGGGTCTGCCCGTCCTCGTGGTCGACGACCCCCGCTCCCGCCTGGGCGCCGTCGCCGCCGCCGTCTACGGGACGGCCGAGCGCTCCCCCGTGCTGCTCGGCGTGACCGGCACCAACGGCAAGACGTCGACCGTCCACATGCTCGAGGGGATCCTCCGCCAGCTCGGCGTCGTGCCCGGCCTCAGCTCGACCGCTGAGCGTCACATCGGCGACACCTCGGTGACCAGCGGCCTGACCACCCCGGAGGCGACGGAGCTGCACGCGCTCGTCGCCCGCATGGAGGAGGAGGGCGTCGGCGCGGCCGCGATCGAGGTCAGCGCCCAGGCGCTCACCCGCCACCGCGTCGACGGCGTGGTCTTCGACGTCGCCGGCTTCACGAACCTCAGCCACGACCACCTCGACGACTACGGCGACATGGACACCTACTTCGGCGAGAAGGCCCAGCTGTTCCAGCCCGATCGCGCGCGCCGGGCCGTCGTCTCGCTCGACTCCCCCGCGGGCGCGCGCCTCGTCGAGGTCGCCGGCGTGCCGGTCACCACGATCACCTCCCTCCCGGGCGTCGACGCCGACTGGACCGTGACGGTGCTCGAGCAGGAGTTCGGCCGCACCCGCTTCCGGATCGGCAACCGCGAGGGCCGTGCCATCACGACCTCCGTCCCGATCATCGGCACCCACATGGCCGCCAACGCCGGACTGGCGATCGTGATGCTGATCGAGTCCGGTCGGCCGATCGGCGAGATCCGCGCCGCGCTGCACCGCGACGGCGGAGTGGACGCCTCCCTCCCCGGCCGCACCGAGCGCGTCTCCGGCGACCGCGGCCCCACGGTGTACGTCGACTTCGGACACAGCGCCGACGCCTTCGCCCGCACCCTGGAGGCCGTCCGCGAGGTCACTCCCGGCCGCGTGGTCATGGTGTTCGGCGCCGACGGCGACCGGGACGCGCTCAAGCGCCCGGCCATGGCCGGAGCCGCCGTCCTGGGCAGCGACGTGCTGGTCGTCACCGACCACCACCCGCGCTTCGAGGACCCGGCCTCGATCCGGCGCACCCTCGTCGACGCCGCCCGCGCCGCCCGTCCGGACGCCGAGATCCACGAGGTCGACGACCCCAAGCGCGCCATCCGCGTCGCCGTCTCCCTGGCGCACGAGGGCGACGCCATCCTCTGGGCCGGTCCTGGGCACCAGAACTACCGCGACATCCTCGGCGTGCGCACGCCGTACTCTGCCCGAGCCGAGGCCCGCGCAGCGCTCCGTGAGGCCGGCTGGGCGGACGAGGCGGTCCCCGCTCCGGCCTGATGCACGGCCCCGGCACGGCGGCCCTGAGATCCCGTTCAGGCTCGCCGGACGCTCTGTCGCGCTCTCCGCACGCGGTGTAACTTTGCGCAGCACGCAACGTTTGCGGCGGATCGCCGTGCCTGGACGCGTCCGCCAGACAAGGGGACCACCGTGGCCGACTCCGCCTCCGCTCCATCCGCTCCGACCTCGACGCCGTCCGGCGCCGTGATGTCGCACCGGCAGATCCTGTTCGTCATCTTCGGGCTGATGGCGGGGATGTTCCTCTCCTCGCTCGACCAGACCATCGTCGGCACCTCGATGCGCACCATCGCGGACGACCTCGACGGCCTCTCGCAGCAGGCGTGGGTGACCACCGCCTACCTGATCGTCTCGACGATCGCGACGCCGATCTACGGCAAGCTCTCCGACATCTTCGGACGCCGCCCGCTCTACCTGATCGCGATCGTGCTGTTCCTGATCGGCTCGACGCTCGCCGGCTTCTCGACCTCGATGCTCGGCCTCGCGGGCTTCCGCGCCGTGCAGGGCCTCGGCGCCGGCGGACTCATGTCGCTCGCGCTCACGGTGATGGGCGACATCCTGCCCCCGCGCGAGCGCGCCAAGTACCAGGGCTACTTCCTGGCCGTCTTCGGGATCTCCAGCGTCGTCGGACCGCTCATCGGCGGCCTGCTCGCCGGCACCCCCGAGATCCTCTTCATCACCGGCTGGCGCTGGGTCTTCCTGATCAACCTCCCGATCGGCGCCGTCGCGCTCTTCATCGTCGTGCGGTTCCTCCACCTGCCCAAGCCCGCCGGCAAGCGCTCGGTGCGGATCGACTGGTGGGGCGCCTCCCTCGTCGTCATCGCCGCGGGACCGCTGCTGCTGATCGCCGAGCAGGGCCGCGAGTGGGGCTGGGGCTCGCCGATCGCGTGGGTCTGCTACATCGTCGGCGCGCTGGGCGTCATCGGCTTCATCGCGGCCGAGCGGATGATGGGCGACGACGCGCTCATCCCCCTCAAGCTCTTCCGCTCGCCGACCTTCTCGATGGCGACCGTGCTGGGCGTCCTCGTCGGCTTCGGCATGTTCGGCGGCATGATGGCGATCCCGCTGTACCTGCAGCTGGTGAACGGCGCCACGCCGACCGAGTCCGGCTTCCTGATGCTGCCGATGATCCTCGGCCTGATGATCGCCTCGATCGTCTCGGGTCAGATCATCTCGCGCACGGGCCGCTACCGCGCCTTCCCGATCGTCGGCACGTTCCTGATGTCGGCCGCGTTCTTCTACTTCACCTTCGTGACGATCGACAAGCCGGTGATCTTCATGATGGGCGGGATGCTGATGCTGGGCCTCGGGCTCGGGCAGATGATGCAGACCCTCACCCTGGCCTCGCAGAACTCGGTCGACGTGGCGAACATGGGAGTCGCGACCAGCGCCTCCACATTCTTCCGCCAGATCGGCGGCACCCTGGGCACCGCCGTGATCTTCTCGGTGCTGTTCAGCCGGATCCCCGACACCATCGCCGCGGCCTTCGAGAACCCGGCGCTCGCGGCGGATCTGCAGCGGGCCGCCACCGACCCCGCCGTCGCCGCGGACCCGGCCAACGCCGGGATCCTGAAGCTGCTGCAGTCGCAGGACACCGCCGCGATCGGCTCCGCGCTCGACGGGGACACGTCGTTCCTGAACACCGCGGACCGCGCCCTGTCGGCCCCGTTCCTGACCGGGTTCAACGACGCGACCGTGACCGTGTTCCAGGTCGCGCTGGGCGTGGTCCTGCTGGCCTTCGTGCTCTCGTGGTTCCTCAAGACCCCGCCGCTGCGGGCGAAGTCGGCCATGCAGGAGGCGCACGACCTCGCGGCCGAGGACAGCGCGGAGGAGCTGCGCCGCACGGACCCGCAGCTGGCCGCGCGCGCCGGGGCCGACCTGGCCGCGGGCAGCATCGAGCCGGACGTCCGGACGGACTCGATCCGCACCGCTCCTCCCCGCGACGGGCACGGCGCCCACCGGGCCTGATCGGGAAGCGCCGGCCGACCGCGTCCTGCGCTCCGCTCCTCCCCTCCGAGGCGCCGCCTCCGCCGCCCGGACACCGCCCTCACCGCGGTGTCCGGCCGGGGAGGCGGCGCCTCGCGGTCGTCCGGGGCACGATGTCCCGCGTTCCAGGGCGAGAGAGCGCTCCACCGGGGCTCTAGGATGGTCGGACCGCTGCCGAAGGAGTCCGCAATGAGCGCCGGGTTCTCGAAGGCCGCGGCGATGGTGTCGGGGATCCGGCTGAACAGCAC
>NZ_PSWE01000058.1:0-3841 GCF_002932195.1 Rathayibacter sp. AY1C4
CCGCGCGGAACGCCGAGCGCTGCACGTCGCTGATCGGCCGCGAGTAGATGACGCCGAGCTCGATCAGGAGCAGGTCGGCCTCCCGCGGGGCGACGGTGGCCTCGTCGAAGTCGATCAGCCAGGGGCGGCCGCTCTCGTCGATGACGACGTTGCCGGGATGCGGGTCGCCGTGGAGGGGCACGCGGGAGGTGGGCGTGCGGGCGCGCTTCAGTCGCCGCTCAGCGCCGGCGAGGGCGTCGAGGCGGGAGCGGTTCCCGCGCCAGAGCGCGGTGAGGCGGGGGCGGGACTCCGGCTGCGCGTCGATCCTCTCGTCGGTCTCGGCGAGGAGGTCGGCGAGCGGACGGCGGACGCGGCGGATTCCCCGCCGCACGGGAGGCGCGAGGGTCGGCGGCTCGGCGTCGTGCACGGAGCGCAGGACCGCGCCGAACCCCTCCCAGTCGAGGGCGTCCTCGCCGGAGTCGACGGCGTCCTCGCCGAGGATCCACGGCGCGACCGAGACCCGCAGCCCCCGGTCCTCCGCCCAGGGGCGCCCGTCGGAGGCGCGGTGCGGCGCCGCGACGCCCGGCACCCCCGCCTCTCCCAGCGACGCCGAGAGCGCGAGTCCGAAGCGCCCGTCGCGGGCCGACGCCTTGACGCTCCAGAGCGCCCCGGAGCCGTCGGCCGCGCACCAGACGCGCGCTCCGTGGTCGAGTCCGCCGACGACGGGCTCCAGGTCGACGAGGCCGACGCCGAACTCGCGGCGCACCAGAGCGCGCGCCCAGGCGCCCGCCTCCTCGATCGTGTCCATCCCGCTCATGCTGACGTGCGGGCGCCCCGCAAGCAGGTGGTTGCGCGATCGGTGATCGTAGGCATGGGTGCGGGCTGAGCCGCGTCTCAGGCTCGCGCTCCGGGCCGCCCGACGAGGAACCACGCCATCGACCCCAGGAAGGGCGCCACCACGACGGCGATCGTCCACAGGCCCTTCCGCAGGGGATCGAGGCCGGAGCGGAGGACCTGCGCGACCGCGAGGATCGCGACTCCGAGATACGCGGCCCCGCACAGGGCGGCGACCACGCTGGTGCCGAGCAGTGACATGTCCATCGCCCGACGCTACGCGCGGCGCGGCGCTGCCGGATCCGCCGCGGGGCGGAGACTCCCGGCGATGCGCAGCGGGCCTCGCTCAGCGGGCCTCGCTCAGCGGCCGAGGACACCGGTGATCGTCCGCGCGCCGTCGGCGGGGAAGAGGGCGAGCCGCTGCTCCGTCCCCTGCTGCCGGACCGTGAGAACGGGAGCCGCGAGCGCGTGACCGTGGTGGTAGCCCGTCACCGACTCGGGGGCGTCCCCGGCGGTGAGGGGCAGGAACGCGATCGGCGAGAGGTCCGCGTCGGCACGGAACAGCGAGAGCGCCCTCGCGGTGACGACGGCCAGCAGCACGGGGTCCGGCCTCGCCGCGCGCAGCGCCGGGAGGTCGACCGCGGCTCCGGCGACCGCGAGCGTCCGCAGCGAGGCCAGTGTCTCCGGAGTGTTCAGCACCGCGGTGACGCCGCCGTCCGGATGCTCGGCCCGCAGCCTCTCGAGGATCGGTCGGGACCACCGCTCCTCGACGCGCCGTCGGATCCCGAAGCCGAGCCCCGCGACGATCACCGCGGCCACCGCGAGCACCACGCCCCACCCTCCGTAGAGCTGGAACGCCCGGGCGCCCGACCACGCCGCCGCGACGACCACCGTCGCCCCGAAGAACGCCTCGCTCCCGAGCGACCGCAGCCGGGTCGACTGCACCTCCTGCGTCACGGGCGCTCCTCCGGGTCGGGCGGACCTCCGGGCGGGTCGCGTCAGCGCATGATCGCACCGGCGCCTGCGGGTCGGGCGGGATCCGCCGCCTCGCGCGGGAGGCCGGCTCAGCGCCCGCGCCGCGCCCGCGGATCGGTGAGGAGTCGGACCGGGGGGAGGTCGGCCAGGTCGGGGGACACGAAGCCGAGCACGTCGGAGTGGTGGTCGGCGGAGGCACGGCGGAGGAAGGACCAGCACTTGAGCGAGGACGGGCGCCGGTCGAGGGGGAGGGGAGCGGCCTCCACGATGATCACGGTGGCGGAGCAGTGCAGGATCCGCACGGGCACGCGGCGCCCATTCCGATCTGGAAGTCGCCGTCGGCGCCGTCGAGCACGAAGGCGACGTCGAGTCCGCGGCGGTGCCGGACGGTGAAGGTGGCGAGCAGGGGACCGCTCCCGAACCTCGGGGCCTCGTCGCGGGCCTGCCGGACACGCTGCTCCGCGTCGTCCCTGTCCATGGAGCCACTCCTGCCGTCCCGGCGGAGCGGGGCCCGCGCGCCCGTCGAGCCTAGGGGGAGCGGGGCGGCGTCAGCCCGCGCGAGGCAGCGTCACCCGGAACCGCGCTCCCACCGGTCCCTCCTGCGCCACCAGGTCGCCGCCGAGCGCCCGGGCCAGCCCGCGCGCGATCGGCAGGCCGAGGCCCGAGCCGCCGTCGGCGCGGTTGCGGGCGTCGTCGAGGCGGACGAGGCGGTCGAAGACGCGCTCACGGTCGGCCTCGGCGATGCCGGGGCCGTCGTCGTCGACGGTGATCGTGACGGAGTCGGCGGCCGCCTCGACGGCGACGTCGATCCGGGAGCGGGCGAAGCGGGCGCCGTTCTCGAGGAGGTTGCCGAGCACCTGGGCCAGCCGGTCGGCGTCGGCGCTGACCCGGAGCGGCTCGGCGGGCCGGTGCAGCTCGATCGCGAGGCCCGGGCGGCGCAGCTCCTGGCGCTCGATCGCGGCCTCGGCGACGCCCGCGGGGTCCAACGGACGCGACTCCACAGCCAGGCCCTCGTCCAGCCGCGCCATCAGCAGCATGTCCTGGATGAGGCGGCCCGCGCGCAGCGACTCCCGCACGACGTGCACCGAGAGGCGCTCGCGCTCCTGCTCGCCGCCGTCGCCGCGGACGAGCGCGTCGGCGGCGGCCTGGATGCCGGCGACCGGCGTCCGCAGCTCGTGCGCGGCGTCCGAGACGAACGCGCGCATCCGCTGCTCCGCCGCGAGGGCCGTCGCCTCGGCGGCGAGGGCACTGCGCTCGGCCTGCTCGAGGTCGTCGAGCATCTCGTCGAACGCGGTCGCGGTGCGGCCGAGCTCGGTCCGCGGACGGGAGGGGCGCAGCCGCCGCCCGCGGTCGCCGTGCGCGATGTCGCGGGCCACGTCGGTCATCCGCTCGAGGGGCCGGAGGGTCGCGCGGACCACGACGATCAGCGCGAGGGCGGCCAGCAGGAGGAACACGGCCGACGCGGCGAGCAGGATCCCGTTCAGCTGCGCGAGGGTGCTGCCCACCGATCCGGCCTCGCTGGTGAGCTCGAGGCGGGTGCCGTCGCTGAGGGTCGACTCGAGGGTGATCAGCTCGTCGTCGGCGGCGACACTGCTCGAGACGACGGTGACGGCGGCGGAGGCGGCTCGGGGCGGGACGGCTCCGGAGGAGGAGCTCGTGCCGGGCGGCGACGGCGGCTCTCCGAGCTGGTCGGCGGCTCCAGGGCCCAGGCGCAGCTGCTCCGGGCTCGGCCCGGCCACGACGTCCTCGCCCTCGGGGCTCGTGATCCGCACCGAGACGCCCTGCGCCGAGAGGCGGGAGGCGAGGGCGTCGTCGGCGATCGTGCCGACCAGCGCGGCGGCGGCGGAGGCGCGGTCCTGCAGCCGCTCCTCGATCTGGTCGCGGAGGCGCTCGCCGAGCACCGCCTGCACCGTCGCCGAGAGGGCCAGGAGCAGCACGGCCAGCAGAGCGAGCACGGCCAGGACGGTGCGGAGGCGGAGGGAGCCGGTCCGCAGCGCGCCCGGCTGGGCGCGGCTCACGCCTCCACCCGGTAGCCGAGGCCGCGGACGGTGTG
>NZ_PSWE01000059.1:0-3600 GCF_002932195.1 Rathayibacter sp. AY1C4
CGCGCCGCGACGTCCCGCGTGCTGGTCCTCGAGCCCTCGGCGCAGGCGCGGCTCTCCCAGGTGGTCCCGGACGGACGCGACCTGGTGCTCGTCGCCGGGCGGGCGGGCGGCCTGGCCGCGGCGCTCGGCGCGGTTCGCGAACTCCCGGGCCTGCTCGCGCTCGAAGTGCTGCGCCTGCTTCTGCTGGTCGTACTCGGTGTACGCGTCCACGATGCGGCCGACCAGGCTGTGGCGCACCACGTCCTCGCTGGTCAGGCGCGAGAAGTGGATGTCGTCGATGCCGTCGAGCACGCGCGTCACGAGGCGGAGTCCGCTCGCGCCGGTCGGCAGGTCGACCTGGGTGATGTCGCCGGTGACGACCATCTTGGAGCCGAAGCCGAGGCGGGTGAGGAACATCTTCATCTGCTCGGGCGTCGTGTTCTGCGCCTCGTCGAGCACGACGAACGAGTTGTTGAGCGTGCGCCCGCGCATGTAGGCGAGCGGTGCGACCTCGATCGTGCCGGCCGCGAGCAGCTTCGGGACGATCTCGGGGTCCATCATCTCGTTCAGCGCGTCGTAGAGCGGGCGCAGGTACGGGTCGATCTTGTCGGTGAGCGAGCCTGGCAGGTAGCCCAGCCGCTCCCCCGCCTCGACCGCCGGGCGGGTCAGGATGATCCGCTCGACCTCCTTGCGCTGCAGCGACTGCACGGCCTTCGCCATCGCCAGGTAGGTCTTGCCGGTTCCGGCCGGGCCGATGCCGAAGACGATGGTGTTCTGATCGACCGCGTCGACGTACTCGCGCTGCCCGAGCGTCTTGGGCCTCACGCTCCGTCCGCGTGCCGTGAGGATGGCCTGGCCGAACGCCTCGGCCGGGCTCACCGGCCCGCCGTTCTGCAGGATGCGGGCGGACTCGCGCACGCCCTCCGGGTCGAGATCGTGCCCGCTCGCGGTCATGCGCACCAGTTCTTCCACCAGGCGCGTCGCAGCGGCGACGGGCTCGCGCTCGCCGTCGAGCGTCACCTCGTTGCCGCGCACGTGCACCCGGACATCGGGGAATCGTCCTTCGACCGCCCGGATGAGGCGGTCCTGGGGTCCGAGGAGGCGCACCATCGCGACTCCGTCGACGGCGACGACGCGCCGCGTCGTCTCGGACGCGTCCGCGCCGGGGGCGGGACGCTCGTCGGGGCTCGCGCCCGTGTTCTCAACCGGTGGCAAGGGAGCCTTCCGTCTGGTGGCCGCCCAGGACGTGGGCGTGCACGTGGAACACGGTCTGGCCCGCCTCTTCGCCGGAGTTGAAGACGAGGCGGAACTGACCGTTGCTGTGGGCGTCGGCGAGCGACTGGGCGACCTGCACCATCTCGGCGAGCAGGGCGGGATCGGCGGCGGCGAGGGCGGCGACCGTGGCGTGCTCCTGGGTCTTCGGGAAGACGAGGAGGTGGACGGGCGCCTTCGGCTCGATGTCGGTGATCGCGAGGATGCGCTCGTTCTCGAACACCACATCGGCCGGGATCTCGCCCTGGACGATGCGCGTGAAGACGGTGGGTTCGCTCATAGAACCATCTTAAACGGGGCCCGTGCGCGACGGGCGCCGCGTTCGCCCACGGCACTCTGCTCCGGAGCCCCGAGTCGGCTGTGGAGGAGCGTCACCAGCGGCCCAGGCGGGCCGAGAGGACGGCGATGGCAGCGGGACCTGCGGTCGAGGTGCGCAGGACGGAGTCGCCGAGCGCGACGGCCTCGGCGCCCGCCTCCGCGAGCAGCCGCAGCTCCTCCGGAGCGATGCCGCCCTCGGGCCCGACGACGAGCACCAGGTCGCGTCCGTCCGGGACCACCTGGGAGAGCCGCGCCTGCGCCGAGGGCTCGAGGACCAGCACGCGGGACGTCGCGGCGCGCGCGACGAGACCGCGCACCTGCTCGAGCAGCGCGACCTCGGGCACCCGGGGGCGCAGCGACTGCTTGCTCGCCTCGCGCACGATGGCGCGCCAGCGCTCGCGCCCCTTCTCCTCCTTCGGGCCCGACCACCGCGAGATCGACCGCGCGGCCTGCCACGGGACGACCTCGTCCACCCCGAGCTCGGTCGCCGCCTGCACGGCGAGCTCGTCGCGGTCGCCCTTCGCGAGGGCCTGGACGAGGACAAGGCGCGGGGACGGAACCGGGGACTCCTGCACCGACTCCACGACGAGCACCACTCGCGCCGGCTCCGCGCTCTCGACGACCGCGGTCGCGACGAGTCCGCGCCCGTCGCCGACCCGGACGCTCTCGCCCGCGCGGATCCGGCTGACGGTCGAGGCGTGCCGTGCCTCCGCGCCGGTGAGCGCGAGCCGGCCCCCGACGACGAAGCCCTCAGAGTTCAGCGACTCGTCGATGTAGTGGTGCGCCACGGGCTCAGCCCAGGAAGCGGTCGCGGAGCTTCGAGAAGAGGCCCTGCTGGAAGTGGGTCAGCGCGGGCTTCTGCGGCTTGTAGTGCTTCGCGAGCTCCTGGACCAGCTCCCGCTCGCGGTGGCCCAGCTTCGTCGGGGTGACGACCTGGATGCCGATGCGGAGGTCGCCGCGTCCGCTGCCCCGCAGGCGCGTGACTCCGCGTCCCTTGATCGTGACGATCTCGGTGCTCTGCGTGCCCGGCTTGATCTCGATCTCGATGTCGCCGTCGAGCGCCTTGAGCGACGCCGTGGAGCCGAGGATCGCGTCCGTCATCTGCACCTCGAGGGTGCAGAGCAGGTCGTCGCCGTTGCGGCTGAAGACGTCGTGGTGCTTGACCTTGATCTCGAGGTACAGGTCGCCGTTGGGGCCGCCGGCCGGGCCGACCTCGCCGCTGCCGGGCATCTGCAGGCGCAGGCCCGTGTCGACTCCCGCGGGGACGTCGACGGGGATGGTGCGGCGGGCGCGGACGCGTCCCTGGCCCTGGCAGGTGGAGCAGGGGGTCGCGATGACGGTGCCGTAGCCGCGGCAGGTGCCGCAGGGGCTCGCCGTCATCACGTTGCCCAGGAGCGAGCGGACCGTGCGCTGGATCTGGCCGGAGCCGTGGCAGATGTCGCAGGTCACCGGCGAGGTGCCGGGCTGGCAGCACGAGCCCTGGCACGTCTCGCAGAGCACCGCCGTGTCGACCTCGAGGTCGCGGTGGGTGCCGAAGATGACCTCGTCGAGCGAGACCTCCACGCGCAGCAGGGCGTCCTGGCCGCGCTCGCGGCGGGAGCGCGGCCCGCGGGACGAGCCCTGCGCGCCCTGCCCGAAGAAGGTCTCGAAGATGTCGCCGAACCCGCCGAAGCCCTGGGCGCCGCCGCCGAAGCCCTCCTGGGGCCCGCGGTCGTACTGCGCCCGCTGCTGGGCGTCGCTCAGGACGTCGTAGGCGTGCGTGACGAGCTTGAAGCGCTCGGAGGCGTCCGCGCTCGGGTTGACGTCGGGGTGCAGCTCGCGGGCGAGTCGGCGGTATGCCTTCTTGATCTCGTCGGCGGAGGCGTCGCGGTCGACGCCCAGCACTTCGTAGTGATCGGCCACAGGTGGCTTCGTCCTTCGTTCGTGGGTCGGTGGGCCGGGCACGGCGCACCGGGGGGATCCGGCGGCCCCCAGGCGGGCTTGGGCGGCGGCGCCCAGGGCTTCGGCGGGCTCGCCGACATCCCCAAGACC
>NZ_PSWE01000006.1:0-142210 GCF_002932195.1 Rathayibacter sp. AY1C4
GCGCCCACCGGCCGCTGGGGGTCCAGCCCTCGGTCCGGGGGATCGTGAGGAGGACGGGGAGTCGGCGTCGGGGAGGAACGTCAGGACGCGTCCTTCACCATCCCGCGGACCGAGAGCTGGACGACCAGCGGCCGGTGGTCGCTCCCGGCGTCGTCGCGGTCGTCGACGACCTGGTAGCCCGAGACCTCCCAGCGTCCGGAGAAGAGGACGTGGTCGATCGGGGCGCCGAGCGCGGGCGGGACCGAGGACGGCCAGGTGCCCAGGGCGGCGCCGCCCGCGACGGTCCCCGCGTCGCGGCAGCCGCCCAGCGTGGCCGAGCCCGGCAGCCCGGTCCAGTGGTCGACCGTGGAGTTCAGATCGCCGAGGACCACGACGTCCTCCTCCGCGGAGCAGAGCGCGGAGACCGAGAGCAGATCGCTCCGCCACTCCGCGAGGCGCGAGGGGATCGGCGCCATGGTGTGCACCGCGGCGAGGACGGGGCGCTCGGGAGTGTCGGGGCGTGCGACGAGGGACGGTGTCGATCCGGTGACGACCGCGGCGGTGTCGACGCTGTAGCCGCCGAGCGAGGGGGAGAGCAGCAGGGCCGCCCCGTCGTCGGCGCCCGACCCGGCGTAGTGGAGGGTCATCGACATCCCCTGGGCGCTGAGCGCGTTCACGACGTCCTGCGCGTGCGTCTGCGAGACCTCGAGGAGGGCGATGCCGTCGACCGCGCTCTCCCGGGCGAGCGAGGCGATCGTGTCGACGGGCACGCCGTCGTGCAGCACGTTCCAGGTCGCGAGGCGCACGTCGGCGAGGCGGTGGGCGCGCGGAGCGGCGGAGTCGTAGCCCCGCGCTCCCTGCACTCCCGCGAGCACGAGCGCGAAGACGACGCCGAGCGCCGCGAGGGCCAGCGCGAGGCGCCTGACCGGAGCGACGAGGACCGCGATCACGACCAGGACAGCGGCGAGCCCGACGGCCGCCGCGCCCGTCGCGAGCCGGAACGGCACCAGCTGGGCGAAGGGGGCCTCCCGGGCGATCCCGAAGAAGCCGGGCGCCGCGACCACCAGCAGAGCGATCGCCACGATCACCGCCACCGCGGTCTTCACCAGTCTCGTCCCCATCGCCGCCCAGGCTACTAGGGCATCGGAGGGCTCGCAGGCGGCGCGTCTACGATGAGCGCATGCATGTCGACGGGGGCCGTTACGACCTCCACACCCACTCCGTCGTCTCCGACGGCACCGAGGCTCCGGCCGTCCTGGTGCGGGCCGCGGCCGCGGCCGGGCTCGCCGGAGTGGCGCTC
Organism: Rathayibacter sp. AY1C4; assembly: GCF_002932195.1. Taxonomy (NCBI): domain Bacteria; kingdom Bacillati; phylum Actinomycetota; class Actinomycetes; order Micrococcales; family Microbacteriaceae; genus Rathayibacter; species Rathayibacter sp. AY1C4. The sequence continues at coordinate 1,280 of NZ_PSWE01000006.1, forward strand.
ACCGACCACGACACGACCGGCGGCTGGGCCGAGGCGCTCGCCGCGGCCGAGGAGGCGGGCATCGACCTGCTGCCCGGCATGGAGCTCTCCTCCCGCGTCGGCTGGGCCAGCGTCCACGTCCTCGCGTACCTCGTCGATCCGGCGGATCCGGGGCTCGTGGCCGAGACCGCGCGCATCCGCTCGGCCCGCACGCACCGCGCGGAGGCGATCGTCACCGCGATCGCGGCCGACTACGACCTCACCTGGGACGACGTCCTCGCCCAGACCAGCCCGGGCACGACCATCGGGCGTCCGCACATCGCCGACGCGCTCGTCGCCCGCGGCCTGGCCACCGACCGCTCCGCGGCCTTCGCGGGGATCCTCGACTGGCGCGGCGGCTACTACCGCCCGCACTACGCGCCCGACCCGGTCGACGCCGTGCGCCTGGTCCGCGCGGCGGGCGGGGTCCCGGTCATCGCGCACCCGGCCGCGAGCGCCCGCGGGATCGCGGTCGAGTCGATCCTCCCGCAGCTCGTCGACGCCGGCCTGTTCGGCCTCGAGGTCGAGCACCGCGAGAACACGGCCGACGGCAGGCGCCGCCTGCGCGAGCTCGCCGAGCAGTACTCGCTCGTCACCACGGGCTCGAGCGACTACCACGGCACGGGCAAGCCCAACCGCCTGGGCGAGAACACGACTGCGCGCGCGACCGTCGACTCGATCCGCTCCTCCGCCCGCTGAGTCGCGGAGAGCCGCTGACAGGCGGAGAGCCACCGGATCACCGTGACCGCTGAGGGGCGGAGAGCCGCTGAGTCGCGTGGGGACCCCGCTGAGTCGCGGGAGAGCCGCTGAGACGCCGAGAGCCCGCCCTCCCGCGACGGATCGCGGGGGGACGGGCTCGGGGCGCGGAGGCTCAGGCTTGCGCGTCGGGGCGCGGGGAGCGGCGGCGCGACCGGGTGCGGCGGCGCGGCTCGCTGTTGCCGTCGTGGTGCTCCTTGCTCTCGCTCGAGGGAGCGGGGCCGGTCTGCTGCGGAGCGGTCGAGTCGGCGGAGTCGGAGCGGGTGCGGCGACGCGGCGGCCGGTCGCCCCGCTCGGAGCGCTCGCCGCGGTCGGAGCGCTCGCCCCGGTCCGGGCGCGCGTCGGCCTTCGCCTCGGCGGGGATCGGGGTCGGCTTCAGCCGTCCCTTGGTCCCCGCGGGGATGTCGAGGTCGGTGTAGAGGTGCGGCGACGACGAGTAGGTCTCGACCGGGTCGGGCTGGCCGAACTCCAGCGCCCGGTTGATGAGGGCCCATTTGTGCAGGTCCTCCCAGTCGACGAAGGTCACCGCGATGCCGGTCTTGCCCGCGCGCCCGGTGCGGCCGACGCGGTGCAGGTAGGTCTGGTCGTCGTCCGGGATCGTGTGGTTGATCACGTGGGTGACGTCGTTCACGTCGATGCCGCGCGCGGCGACGTCGGTGGCGATCAGGATGTCCTTCTTGCCGGCCTTGAACGCCGCCATCGCGCGCTCGCGCTGCTCCTGGTTGAGGTCTCCGTGCACAGCCGCCGCGTTGAAGCCGCGGTCGTTGAGCTCCTCGACGATGCGGGCGGCGGCGCGCTTCGTGCGGGTGAAGATGACGGTCTTGCCGCGGCCCTCGGACTGCAGGATGCGCGCGATGACCTCGTCCTTGTCGAGCGAGTGCGCCCGGTAGACGATGTGCTTGATGTTCGCCTGCGTGATGCCCTCGTCGGGGTCGGTCGCGCGGATGTGGATGGGCTTGTTCATGAAGCGGCGCGCGAGCGCGACGATCGCGCCCGGCATCGTCGCCGAGAAGAGCATGGTGTGGCGGGTGGGCGGCGTCTGCGCGAACAGCTTCTCGATGTCCGAGAGGAAGCCCAGGTCGAGCATCTTGTCGGCCTCGTCGAGGACCATCACCTGCACGTTGGCGAGCGAGAGCAGGCGCTGCCCGGCGAGGTCGAGGAGCCGGCCGGGCGTGCCGACGACAATCTGCGCGCCGGCCTTCAGCTGCTCGATCTGGCCCTCGTAGGCCTTGCCGCCGTAGATCGAGACGATCTTGGTCGGCCGGTTGGAGGCGGCCAGCTCGATGTCCTCGGTGACCTGCACGGCGAGCTCGCGGGTCGGGACGACGATGAGCGCCTTGACGCCCGGCTCCGGGTCGGTGCCGAGGGCCTGGATGAGGGGGAGGCCGAAGCCGAAGGTCTTGCCGGTGCCGGTCTTGGCCTGGCCGATGATGTCCTGCTTCTGCAGGGCCAGGGGGATCGTCTGCTCCTGGATGGGGAACGGCTCGAGGATGCCCTTGGCGGCGAGTGCGGCGACGATGTCGTCGTCGATGTTCAGATCGGAGAAAGTCACGGAGTGAAGCGCCTGTCGTGTCGAACGGTCTACGCCCCTGTACGACTCCGGGCGCAGGGTCACCGATCCAGCGCCGGTGACATCCCGGCGAGTCTACTGCTCCCGGCCCCGCCGGCCCCGGAACCCCGCTCCTCCGGCGCCCTATGCTGAGGAAATGGCTGCCTGGTTCCGACGTCGACGTCCCCTGCTCGAGGTGCCCCGCCTGACGCCCCGCGGGGAGTCGAGCCAGAAGCGCGACCGCGTCGACCTCGCCGACCTCACCCCCGAGGTGCTGCCCTACCTCGGCCAGGTCGCCTACCTCCAGCTCGCGGTGTTCGAGGTGCTGGCGCGCGCCGTCGCCGAGACCGACGACCTCGCGGACAAGGAGGCCATCTCCTCCGCCGCCGGCACGGCGCTCGCGAAGCACCACGCGGTCGTCGCCGAGCTGCGCCGCCGCGACGTGGAGCCCGGCGAGGCCATGACTCCGTTCCGCCCCGCGATCGACACCTTCGAGCGGCTCACCCGCGGTGCGGACCTCCACGAGACGCTGCTCTCGGCGTACATCACGGCGGGCCTGCTCGACGACTTCTTCATCCGCCTCACCGGCGGGCTGCCCACCGACGTGGGGCCGCGCATCGCGCAGACGCTCGGCGCGGACACGGGCGTCGACGGCGTGATCGCGATCCTCCGCCGCGAGATCGCCGCGGACGAGCGCCTGGGCTCGCGCCTGGCCGTCTGGGGCCGCCGCCTGGTGGGCGACACCCTCCTCGTGGCGCGCTCCGCGCTGATGGGGTCGGGCAACCACGACTCCGACGAGTCGCGGATCGAGCCGGTGTTCACCGAGCTCATCGCCTCGCACACGCGCCGGATGGACGCGCTGGGGCTCACGGCCTGACGGTTCCCGGCGTCGCACTGCGCCGGAATCCGGAACGACGGAGGCGCGGAAGTCCGAGGACTCCCGCGCCTCCGGCTCGGATCAGGGGGCGACGCGTCCCGAGAGCATCGCCTGCAGGGAGGCCTCGTCGCGGCGGGCGCGGCTGCGCCCGAGCGAGAGGCCGACCGGGACGACGACCACGGCGGTCGCGACGAGGGACAGGACCCAGATCAGGCCGCCGTCCCACGGCAGGCCCGCCCAGGTCAGTGCGACCCAGACGACTGCGGCGACGAGGCCGCCGATCGCCGGGACCAGCACGGAGCCGTGCAGGTGCCGGTGCGGCAGCCCGTAGCGCGCGGCGAGACCGATCAGGACCCCGAACAGGGTGATGAAGAGGAGCTCCACGACGTGTCCGCCCGGGACGCTCTAGGCGACGAAGCCGACGCGGCGCGACTCCTCGGAGCCGACCTCGACGAAGGCGATGGTGGCGGTCGGGACGATGTAGATCTTGCCCTTCTCGTCGCGGAGGCGGAGGACGGCGGTGCCGGCCTCGAGAGCGGTGGTCACCGTCTTCTCGACCTCGGTCACGGACATCGACGACTCGAAGTTGAGCTCGCGCGGGGTGTTGACCATTCCAATACGGATTTCCACCAGCAGTGCCTTTCGGGAGGGGACGAGGGTGTCAGGATACGGGACCGCGCTCGGACGACCGCGCCGGTTTCGCGGTGAGCGGAGCGGGCGGCCGGGGCTCCCGGCGGGGACGGGCGGGAGTGTCGGACCCGGTGGCTACCGTGGTCGTGTGACCGCTCCCGCGACCCCCGCTCCCTCCACCGCAGCCTCCGTCGGCGAGGCGCTCCCGGGCGAGCCCGCGGTCGTGCTGGACGACTCCCAGCGCGCGGTGCTCGCGCTGCCCGAGGGCCGCAGCGCCGCCGTGCTCGGGGCGCCGGGGACGGGCAAGACCACGACGGTCGTCGAGCTGGTCGCCGAGCGCGTCCTCGAGCGGGGGTACCCGCCCGAGTCGGTCGTGGTGCTCGCGGCCAGCCGCACCGCCGCCACCGCCCTGCGCGACGTGCTCGCCCTGCGGCTGGGAGTGCCGACCCGGGGCCCGCTCGCCCGGACCGCGACCTCGCTCGCGTTCGAGGCGGTCACCTCCTCCGCCAAGGAGCGAGGCCTCGAGCGGCCGACCCTCCTGACCGGCGGCGAGCAGGACGCACTCCTGTCGGAGCTCGTCGAGGGCCACCTCGAGGAGGGGACCGGCCCGCGGTGGCCGGAGGAGTTCAGCCCCGAGGTGCTGCGGCTGCGGACCTTCCGGACCGAGCTCCGCGAGTTCGGGATGCGGGCGACCGAGCACGGGCTCGACTCGGACGCGATCCGCGCCCTCGGGATCGACGCGGAGCGCGGCGAGTGGAGCGCGGCGGCCGACGTACTCGACGAGCTGCGCGAGGTGGTCGAGTGGATGGCGCCCCAGGCGGGGACCCGCCTGGACGCTGCGGAGTTCGCGGCCTATGCGGCCGAGGCGATCCGCGCGGGCGAGGGCGGCGAGCGGATCGACGCGCTGCGTCTGGTCGTCGTCGACGACCTCCAGGAGGCGAGCGAGTCGACGCTCGTGCTGCTGCGGGCGCTGACGGAGCGCGGGGTGACCGTGATCGCGCTGGGCGATCCGGACGTGGCGACCAGCGCCTACCGCGGCGCGGCCTCCGACACGCTCGGCCGGTTCGCCGCGAGCATCGGCGCGTCCGACGTCGAGACGCTGGTGCTCGCTCGGGTGCACCGCCACTCGGCCGCGCTGCGGGCGGTCGTGTCGGCGGCCACCGAGCGGATCGGCACCGCGGCGGCCGGCCGGCAGCGGGCGGCGGTCGCGGCTCCGGCCCCCGAGGCGGGCCCGGCGCCCGTCCTGGTGCTGCACGCCCCGACGGCGGCGCGCGAGGCGGCGACGGTGGCGCGGCTGCTGCGCGAGCGGCGGCTGCGCGACGGAGTGCCGTGGCGGCGGATGGCGGTCGTCGTCCGCTCCGGAGCCGCGGTCCAGCCGCTGGTGAAGGCGCTCGCGGTGTCGGAGGTGCCGACCCGCTCCGTGCTCGCCGGGCGGGCGCTGCGCGACGACCACGCGGCCCGGGCGCTGCTCGTGCTGGTCGGCGTCGCGATCGGCGAGCGGCCCCTGGACGCGGAGCTCGCGGCGGAGCTGCTGCTCGGCCCGTTCGGCGGGGTCGACCGGCTGGGGCTGCGCCGGCTCCGGCTCGCGCTCCGGGCGGAGGAGCTCGCCGGCGGCGGCATCCGCGCGAGCGACCCGCTGCTGGTCGAGGCCCTCGCCGCGCCCGGCCGATTCGCGACCATCGACTCCGCTCCCGCCCGGCAGGCCGAGCGGCTGGCCGTGACGATCGACCGGGTCCGCCGCCTGCACGAGGAGGGGGGCTCGATCGAGGAGCTGCTGTGGTCGGCGTGGGAGTCCAGCCGCGTCGCGTCCTCCTGGCGCGAGCTCGCCCTCGGCACCGGCCTGACCGCCGCCGAGGCCAACCGCAACCTCGACGGCGTGGTCGCCCTCTTCAGCGCCGCGCGCCGGTTCGTGGAGCGGGCGACCGGGCACTCCGTGGTCGGCTTCGTCACCGAGATCCTCGAGGCGGAGGTCCCCGAGGACACGCTCGCTCCGCGCTCCGTCGAGGACGCGGTCCTGATCGGCACGCCCTCCTCCGTCGTCGGCCTGGAGTTCGACGTCGTGGTGGTGGCGCGGCTGCAGGACGGCGTCTGGCCCAACCTCCGCCAGCGCGGCTCGCTGCTCGATCCGGACGGCCTGCTGCGGCACGCCCGCGGCGAGGGCGGACTGCCGCTCGACGCCCGCAAGGCCACTCTCGACGACGAGCTCCGGATGTTCGCCCTGGCCGCCTCCCGCGCCCGGCGGCAGCTCGTGCTCAGCGCCGTCGCGGGCGAGGACGAGACGCCCTCCCTCTTCTTCCGGCTCACCCCGCCGGACGCGCCGCGGATCGATCCGGCCTCCGCAGTGCCGCTCACGCTGCGCGGGGCGGTGGCGGCGCTGCGCCGGACCGCCACCACGCCGGACTCGACCGAGGCTCCCGCCGCCATCCGAGGGCTCAGCGCCCTGGCGCTCGCGGAGGTCCCGGGCGCCGACCCCTCCTCCTGGTCCGGGGTGCTCGAGCCCTCGACCACGGAGCCGCTCTTCGACGTCGGCGACCCCGAGCGTCCCGTCTCCGTCTCGCCGAGCCGCCTCGAGGCCTTCGAGCGGTCCCCTCTGGACTGGTTCGTCGACGCCGTCTCCGGCTCCACGACGAGCACGGCGATGGGGGTCGGCACCCTCGTGCACTGGGTCCTCGAGAACGCCGAGCGGCCCGATCCGCAGGAGCTGTGGGCGGCTCTCGAGTCGCGGTGGCCCGAGCTGGTCTTCGAGTCGCCCTGGATGGGGGAGCGGCAGAAGCGCGTCACACGGCGGCTGATCGACGGCCTCGCGGGCTATCTCGCCGACTTCGAGCGCGGGGGAGGCGTGGTGCTCGGCCGCGAGCAGCAGTTCGAGCTCGACGTCCCGCCCGCCCGGGTGCGGGGCTCGATCGACCGCGTCGAGCGCGCGGCCGACGGCGCCGTCACGATCGTCGATCTCAAGACGGGCCGCAGCACCCCCCGCAAGGACGACATCGCCGAGCACGCGCAGCTGGGCAGCTATCAGCTCGCCGTCGCCGAAGGGGCGATCGAGGCGGCCGACCCGGCCGACGGGGGAGGCGCGAAGCTGCTCTTCGTGGCGACGGGCGTGCGCGGGAAGCCGTACCGCGAGGTGGTCCAGGAGCGCTTCGGCGAGGAGGAGCTGGAGCGGCTGCGCGATCGCGTCCGCGCCGCGGCCCTGGGCATGGCGGCGGCGGGCTTCTCGGGCCTGCTGGACGCGACCCCGTTCTCCCCCGGCGACGCCCTGCGGTACCGCATCCACGCGGTGCCCGAGGTCCCGGGGGACGGACTCCTGGCGATCGACGAGGTCGACGAGACAGAGGACCTGGAGGACTCCGAGGAGCCGGGTCCCGATGCGCCGGCCGATCCTTCCGGCCCCGCCGACCCCGACCCCTCCGCCGTCTCCGAGGAGGAGCTGCCGTGATCGACGCCCTGACCATCGCCGAGCGCCTCGACCTGCGCCCGCCCACCGCCGAGCAGCGCGCCGTCATCGAGGCGCCGCTCGAGCCGGCCCTCGTGGTCGCCGGCGCCGGCAGCGGCAAGACCGAGACGATGGCGAACCGCGTCCTCTGGCTCCTCGCGAACGGCCACGCGGCGCCGTCGGAGGTGCTCGGCCTCACCTTCACCCGCAAGGCGGCGGCCGAGCTCGGCGAGCGCATCGGGCGGAGGATCGACCAGCTCGGCGCGGCGGGCCTGCTCCCGCTCGCGCCCGGGCAGTCGGCGCCCGACCCGTTCGAGGCCGCCACCGTCTCGACCTACAACGCCTTCGCGAACACGATCTTCCGCGACAACGCGGCCCTGATCGGCCGCGAGGGGGACGCGACCGTGCTCTCCGAGGCCTCCGCCTGGCATCTCGCGCGGGGAGTCGTGGCCGACACGGCCGATCCGCGCATCCTCGAGGTGGAGGCGGGCATCGACCGGCTGACCGACCTCGTCGTCTCGCTCGCGCACGACCTCGCCGACAACCTCGCCGATCCGGCCGCGGTCGCCGCGTTCGCCGAGGACTTCCTCCGCCTGGGCGAGCTCCCGCGTGGAGGCAGCGGCTCGGGGCTCTACCGCGAGCTCGAGAAGGCGCTGCAGGCCGTGGGCGCGCTGCCGGTGCTGACGGCGCTCGCCGAGCGGTTCCAGGAGGCGAAGGCCGAGCGCGGCTTCGTCGAGTTCTCGGACCAGGTGGCCCTCGCGCTGCGGATCGTCGACAGGGTGCCGCGGATCGTGGACGAGCACCGCGCGAGGTACCGGGTGGTGCTCCTCGACGAGTACCAGGACACCTCCGTGCTGCAGACCCGCCTCCTCTCGCGGCTCTTCGCCGGGCAGGGAGTGATGGCGGTGGGCGACCCGCACCAGTCGATCTACGGCTGGCGCGGTGCGAGCGCCGAGGGGCTCGGCCGCTTCGGCACCGATTTCGGGGGAGCGGGCCGCTTCTCCCTCAGCACGAGCTGGCGCAACGGCCGCCGCGTGCTGACCGCCGCGAACGCGATCGTGGAGCCGCTGGCGGCGGGGAGCGCGGTCGCGGTCGACACGCTGAGCGCGGGTCCTCAGGCCTCCGAGCACCCGGTCGAGCTCACCTTCCCCGAGACGATCGAGGAGGAGGCGGACGACGTCGCCGCCTGGTTCGCCGGGCGCCTGCGCCAGAGCGCCGAGCCGCCGTCGGCCGCGGTGCTCTTCCGGGTGCGCGCGCACATGGACCGCTTCGCCGCCGCGCTGGCGAAGCACGGCGTCCGGTACCACATCCTCGGCATCGGGGGCCTGTTGCGGCAGCCCGAGATCGCCGACCTCGTCGCCGCGCTCACCGTGGTCGAGGACCCGGCCGCCGGCAGCGAGCTCGTCCGCCTCCTGGCCGGCGCCCGCTGGCGTCTGGGCGTCCGCGATCTCAAGGCGCTGCGCGACCTCGCCTCGTGGCTCGCGGCGCGCGACCACGCGCACCGGCTGCTCCCGGAGGAGGTGCGCGAGCGGATGCGCGCGTCCGTCACCGAGGGCGAGGGCGGCTCGATCGTCGAGGCTCTCGACTTCATCGCGGCGCGCCGCCCCGGCGACGACGGGCGGATCGACCACTCCGCGCTCGGCGGGTTCAGCGCCGAGGGCCTGCGGCGCCTGCACGAGGCGGGCGCCCTGTTCGCCCGGCTGCGCGCCCGGGCCGGGCTCGACCTCCTCGACTTCGTCACCCTGGTCGAGCAGGAGCTGGGCCTGGACATCGAGGTCGAGGCGAACGAGTCGCGCGGGGACGGCCGCGCCAACCTCGAGGCCTTCCGGGAGGCGGTGGCCGGGTACCTGCAGACGGACGACCGCGGCGCCGGCACCGGCTCCTCCCTCCGCGGATTCCTCCGCTGGCTCGTCCTCGCGGACAAGCGCGACGGCCTGGCCCCGCGACCGGAGGACCCGGAGCCGGGGACGGTGCAGCTGCTGACGATCCACGGCTCCAAGGGTCTGGAGTGGGACCTCGTCGCCGTCCCGCGGATGGTCGACGGCGAGCTCCCCGGCATGCCGGTCGAGGGCTTCCGCGGGTGGGTCAGACTGGGCGCGATGCCCTACGCGTTCCGCGGCGACGCCGCCGAGCTCCCCGATCTCGCCTGGCGCGGCTGCAGCACGCAGAAGGAGGTCGTCGACGCGATCGGAGCGTTCGGCGACACCCTCCGCGAGCGCAACGAGGCGGAGGAGCGGCGTCTCGCCTACGTGGCCGTCACGCGGGCGCGTCACCACCTCCTGCTCAGCGGCTCGTGGTGGGCCGGCCAGGCCAAGCCGCGCGGACCGGGCGTCTTCCTCCGCGACCTCGAGGAGGCCGGCACGATCCCGCCGCTGCCGACCGAGCCCGCGAACGAGGAGAACCCGCTCGAGCGGGCCCCGCGCACGTTCCGCTGGCCCCACGATCCGCTCGGCTCCCGCGGCGACCGGGTCCGCGCCGCCGCCGCCCGGGTCCGCAGCGCCGAGCCCGCTCTGCTCGGGGCGCGCGGCGACGACATCCGCCTGCTGCTCGCCGAGCGGGCGGTGCGGCTGGCCGGGGGCGAGCGCACGCCGCTGCCCACCCGCATCCCCGCCTCCCGGTTCAAGGACATCGTCAGCACGCCGGACGAGGTCGCGGCGCAGCTGCGCCGGCCGATGCCGGAGCGCCCCTACCGGCAGACCCGGCTCGGCACGACCTTCCACTCCTGGGTCGAGAACCGCTTCGGCGTCCAGGGCGGGGCGGAGGCGGTCGACACCTTCCCCGACGAGCTCGACGACGCCGGCCCCGCGAGCGTCGAGCAGGAGCGGCTCGACGCCCTGATCGCCACCTTCGAGCGCTCGGAGTGGGCCGACCGGCGCCCGGAGGCGGTCGAGATCGAGATCCACCTCCAGCTCGCAGGCCACGTCGTCGTCTGCAAGCTCGACGCGGTGTACCCGACGGAGGACGGCGTGCAGATCGTCGACTGGAAGACCGGGCGGGCGCCGAAGGATCCCGCCGACCTCGAGCTCAAGCAGTTCCAGCTCGCGCTGTACCGGCTCGCCTACTCGCGCTGGCGGGGGGTGCCGCTCGAGAGCGTCGACGCCGTGTTCTACTTCGTCGCCGACGACCTCGTGCTGCGGCCCGAGCGGTTCTACTCCGAGCGCGAGCTCGCGGAGTCGCTCTCCTCGGCGACGGGAGCGAGCCCGCGGCCGTGAGCGGAGGAGCCCGTGCGGGCTCCCGGCGTGCGGTTGAGCAGCTCCTCGACCTCCGAGACCTCCAGCACCGGGCCGGTGTCGGTCGAGAGGGGCGCGGAGAGGTCGCCGAGCACGCTGTCGACCAGCGTGTCGAGCATGGCGACCGCGTCGTCCACGATGGCGGAGTCGTCGGTCTCGGTGCCGTGCAGCAGCCAGCGGGCGAGTTCGAGTTCGGCGTAGAGCTGGGCGCGCTGGCGGATCGTGCGGTCCACTGCTCCCGCGCGCATCCGGGAGTAGGCGGAGAGCGCCGTCTCGGAGCCCGGGGCGCTCAGCAGCCAGTGCAGGTCGCGCGCCGGGTCGCCGACCCGCAGCGCCGCCCAGCCGAGCACGGCCGCGACGACGTCGCCCGAGCGGAGGAAGGAGTCGGCGGTCATCGAGCCGTTCACCACGGTCGGGTCGAACTGCCAGAGCGCCTCGTCGGAGGAGGCCGACTCCCAGCGCGCGACGAGCGCCGCCGGGACGTGGCCGGTGTCGGCCGCGCGCTCGATCACCGCGACCGTCTCGTTCACGCTGTCGCGCGCGGTCGCGATCGGCAGGCCCGCCTCCTGGACGAACGACACCGGGAGCGAGTGGATCGCCCCGACGGCCCGGCCGATCGAGTCCGCGAGCCCGCTCTGCGCGGCCACGTCGTCGATGAGGACGCGATCTCCCTCGAGGTACTCGTAGACGACCGCGCGGGTGCCGTCGAACGGCGTCTGCCCGACGCTCTCCTGCAGATCGAAGGGCAGGCGGCTGCGGATGCCGGCGGTCAGCGCCCGGAGCGCGACGAGGTCGCCGAGCTGCTCCTGCTCCGCGAGCGCGGACGTGGGCACGCGCACGACGAGGCGGGCGCCCTCGCGCGTCGTCAGCAGGGCGGAGTCGAAGTCGCCGTGCGTCGAGGACGTGAAGGGGCGCGCGGAGCGGACGTCGAGGCCCTCGACGGCCGAGGTGGCCAGCGCGGCTAGAGTGAGATGGGATCTGGCCATGGTTTCCAGGGTAGGCGGCTCGTGCCCGGCCGGCCCGCCGCCACGCGCTGTCCCGCCGATGCCGTCGAAGGCCCGCGACAGCGGTCCTCGCGGCCCCCGTCACGAAATGAGCCCCGGATGTCACTGCCCTTCGCCGATCGCCTCCCGCTCTCGCGACAGGCGGCCGACCGCGACGGCGTCGGACGCTCACGGCCCGCGCTCTTCGACGAGCTGCTCGCCGATCCCGCCACCCGCGTGCTCGTCCTGCACCACGACCGGACTCTGGTCGAGGCCGACCGCCTCCTCCTGCGCCGCCCCGAGGACGTGACCGCCGGCACCCTCCGGATCTACCTCGGCCGCACGCTCGCCGAGGCCCCCGGCGAGCCGGTCGGAACCCCCGTCATCGCGACCGTCCTCACCGACGCGGCCGCCGCCGAGCTCGAGCCCGACGAGGAGCGGTGGAGCGGCCTGCGCCCGATCGCCGAGCGCCTGAGCGACCGCGACGCGGGCCTGTTCACCGAGGCTCTCGCCATCGCGAACTGGCACGCCTCGCACGGCTACTCGCCCCGCAACGGCGACCCGACCGTCGTCGAGCAGGGCGGCTGGGTCCGCCGCTCGCCCACCGACGGCAGCCAGGTCTTCCCGCGCACGGATCCGGCGATCATCGTCTGCGTCCTCGACGCGGACGACCGCCTCCTCCTCGGCTCGAACGCGATGTGGGGCACCGGCCGCTTCTCCCTGCTCGCCGGCTTCGTCGAGCCGGGCGAGTCGCTCGAGGCCGCCGTGATCCGCGAGATCGGCGAGGAGTCGGGCATGCGCGTCGTCGACCCGCAGTACCTGGGCTCGCAGCCCTGGCCCTTCCCCGCCTCCCTCATGGTCGGCTTCACCGCCCGCCTCGCCGAGGACCAGTCCCCGGAGGATCTGCTCCCGGACGGCGAGGAGATCGTCGAGCTGCGCTGGTTCACCCGGCAGCAGCTGCACGACTCGCTCGAGTCCGTGCTGCTGCCCGGCCGCTCGTCCATCGCCCGCGCGATGATCGAGGACTGGTACGGAGGCGAGCTGGAGAACGGCCCGATCGCGTGACCCTGCTCGACGGACTCGACGAGGGGCAGCGCGAGGCGGCGGAGGCGCTGCTGGGGCCGGTCTGCGTCCTCGCGGGAGCGGGCACGGGCAAGACCCGGACGATCACGCACCGCATCGCGCACGGAGTGGCGACCGGCGTCTACACGCCCGGTCGCGTCATGGCCCTGACCTTCACCAGCCGCGCCGCGGCCGAGCTGCGCTCGCGCCTGCGGGTGCTCGGCGCCGGCGGCGTCCAGGCCCGCACCTTCCACGCCGCCGCCCTCTCGCAGCTCGGCTACTTCTGGCCGCAGCTGGTGAGGGGCACGATGCCCCAGCTGCTCGACGGCAAGGCGCGCCTGCTCGGGCACGCGGCCGAGCGGCTCCGCCTGAAGCTCGACACGGCGACGCTCCGCGACCTCTCGGCCGAGATCGAGTGGCGGAAGGTGTCCGCCCTCTCGCTCGAGCAGTACGCCGTCGCCGCCCGCTCGCGCCCCCTGCCCGGACGGCTCACCCTGGAGCAGACGGTCGCGCTCGTGGACGAGTACGAGGGGCTGAAGGACCAGCGCCGCCAGATCGACTTCGAGGACGTCCTGCTCGTGACCGCCGGGATGCTCGAGTCCGAGCCTGCGATGGCGATGCAGGTGCGCGAGCAGTACCGCTTCTTCGTCGTCGACGAGTACCAGGACGTCTCGCCGCTGCAGCAGCGGCTCCTGGAGCTCTGGCTCGGCGACCGGAGCGACCTCTGCGTCGTCGGCGACGCCAGCCAGACCATCTACTCCTTCGCGGGTGCGCGGGCCGACTACCTCCTCGACTTCCCGTCCCGCTGGCCGGCCGCCACCGTGGTGCGCCTGGAGGAGAACTACCGCTCGGCCGTGCCGATCGTGCAGACCGCGAACCGCCTCATGCGGGGCAGGCCCGGCGCCCTCTCGCTCCACGCCGTCGCCGCCGCCGAGGCGCCGGAGCCCGCGATCGACGCCTACCCGGACGACATCGCGGAGGCGCGCGGGATCGCGGCGCGGGTCGCGGCCGACATCGAGGCGGGGGTGCGCCCCTCCGACATCGCGGTCCTCTTCCGCACCAACAGCCAGTCGGCGGTCATCGAGCACGCCCTGCACGAGCGTGGAGTGAGCGCGCACATGCGCGGCGGCAAGCGCTTCTTCGACCTGCCCGAGGTGAAGCAGGCCGTGATGCAGCTGCGCGCGGCGTCCGTGTCGATCAGCGGCGAGCCGCTGTTCAAGTCGGTGAGCGACGTCCTCCGCTCGCTCGGCTGGAGCGCCGAGCCCCCGTCGGCGCCCGGTGCGGTGCGCGACCGGTGGGAGTCGCTGGACACGCTGGCCCGCCTCGTCGACGAGGCCCCTGCCGGATGGACCTTCCGCCAGTTCACCGACGACCTGATCGCACGCCAGCAGGTGCACCACGAGCCGGACCGCGGCGCGGTCACCCTCGCCACGCTGCACTCGGCGAAGGGCCTCGAGTGGGAGTCGGTGCACCTGATGGGGCTCGCCGAGGGCCTGCTGCCGATCTCGTACGCCGCCGGCCTCGAGGCGATCGACGAGGAGCGGCGCCTCCTCTACGTCGGCATCACCCGGGCCCGCCGGCGCCTGCGCCTCTCGTGGGCGCGCTCGACGGTCGGCCGCGTCACGCGGAGGGAGCCGTCGCGCTTCCTCGAAGAGCTCGGCACGCGCACTCGGGGTGCGGCTCCCGCTCCCGCACGGTGAACGCTCCGGAGGCGTCGCTGTAGACCCGCTCGGCCGCGCGGAGCCCTCGCCAGCCCGCGAGGAGCCGCCGCAGCACGGCGTCGGCGGCCGCCACGGCGATCGCCGCGCTCGCGAGCGGCGTGCGGGTGGGGGCTGAGCGGCCGAGCACCTGGATCACGAGGCGCGCGCGATCCGGGTCGAGGTCCATCCGGTCCCGCTCGGCGCAGTGCAGGCACGGTCCGGACCCCGGCTCCACCAGGGGTCCGAGGCGCACCGATTCGTCGCCGAACACCACCGCCAGGTGCGGCACATCGGCCGCGAGCCAGTGCGCGGCGCGGGCGGGGGCGACCGCGAAGTCGGCGATCAGCACGGCGAGGTCCGGCGTCCCGTCGTCGGCGAGCAACGAGCAGCCCTCGCTCCGGAGCAGCGTGCGCAGTGCGTCCGGTGCCGCGCCCGTCCCCTCGACGACGACCCGCGGTGCCGGGGGAGGGCCGGGCTCGACGCTGCGCAGCAGGACCGGCCGGAGCGCCTCGAGCACCTCGTCGACACGCGCCTCGCTCGCTCCGGCGCGCGCCGCGATCAGGCGGACGGTGCCGGCGCTGGTGCCCACGCGGAGGGCGTCGAGCAGCAGCTCCTCCGGGTAGCCGACGCCGTCCAGGACCGCGTGCGGCCGGTCGAGGCCGAGCTGCACCGCGGTCGCTGAGCGCCAGAGCAGGGGGAGTCGGGGATCGAGCCGGAGCACCATCCGGCGATCATGGCCGAGACCGGCCCGGCGCCGCGCGGGTTGTCCACAGGCGGGCGCCGGACGGGGGTCAGACGGGGCGGTCGCCCGTGGGGGAGGAGCCGCGGTCGTCGTCGTCCGGCGACCCGTCGTCGTCGGTCGTGTCCGGGGCGTCTCCGGAGGCGCCGTCGCCCTCGCGCGGCATCGTGCCGTTCAGCAGGTCCTCCAGCGCGCGGTCCATCTCGTCGGGCTCCGGGGTCTCGCCGCGGGCCTCGGCCGTGAGCCGGGCGACGAGCGCGCTCGGGTCGTCCAGGTCCTCCGAGCCGGGGAGCAGGTCGGGGTGCGACCAGAGGGAGTCGCGGGCCTCGGGCCCGACGGCGTCGGTCACGGCCTGCCACATCGCGGCGGCCTCGCGGAGGCGGCGCGGGCGCAGCTCCAGGCCGACGAGGGTCGCGAAGGCGGACTCGGCCGGGCCGCCGGAGGCGCGGCGGCGGCGGACCGTCTCGGCGATCGCCCCGGCGCTGGGCAGGCGGGTGGTCGCCGCCGCGGTGACGACGTCGACCCACCCCTCGATGAGGGCGAGGACGGTCTCGAGGCGGCCGTGCGCGGCGAGCTGCTCCTCCGTCTTCGGCGGGATGAGCGCGCCGGAGGTCATCGCGTCGCGGAGCTCCTCGGGGTTCGACGGGTCGAAGCCCTCGGCCAGCTCCTCGAGGCGGGTGGTGTCGATGCTGATCCCGCGCGCGAAGTCGGTGATCTGCGAGATGAGGGCGAGACGGAGCCACTTGCCGTGCCGGAAGAGGCGGGCGTGCGCGAGCTCGCGGACCGCCAGGTACAGCTGCACCTGGTCCAGCGGGATGTCGAGGCCCTCGCCGAACGCGGCGACGTTCTGCGGCAGGATCGCCGCGTCGTTCTCCTCCAGCAGCGGGATGCCGATGTCGCCGCCCGAGACGACCTCGGCGGCGAGCTGCCCGACGACCTGGCCCAGCTGCAGGGCGAACAGGGTGCCGCCGATCCCGCGCATCATGCCCTCGGCACCGGCGATCATCGCCTGCATCTCCTCCGGGGCCTGCTCGCGGAGCACGCGGGTCAGCGCGTCCGAGATGCTCAGCGCCACCGGCTCGGCGAGCTGGGTCCAGACCGGCATCGTCAGGGAGATCCACTCGAGGCGGCTGATCGAGCGCGGCGTGCGGCTCAGCTCGGAGACGTACGCGACCTCGTCGAGCCAGAGCGCGGCGACGCCGAAGGCCGCGTCGATCGGAGCCCGCACGGAGTCGGACACCGGCGCGGACTCGGCGCGCGCGAGCTGCTTCGCCTGCTCGAGCGAGAGCGTCCAGTTGACGCCGCCGTCGCCGTTCTGCTGCATCGCGCTCTGCAGCTGCGAGAGCAGGTTCTGCAGGGCCACCGGGTCGTTCGGCAGTCCCGCCGCTCCGGCGAGCTGCGAGGGGTCGACCGGGCCGTTCCCCGAGAGGAACTGCCGCAGCATCTCCCGGAACTCGTCCTCGGAGCCGCCGCCCGCTCGGTCCGCACTGTCGCCATCGGCCATCGGGATCAGCCCTCCGTCGCTCACGTGAATCCGGTCGCCGCACCGCCTCCGCGGCCCTGCACAGGGCGCCGGTTCCGGCGCGACTCCCAGTCGTGCAAGCTACGTTAGCCCGAGCGCCCGGGGCCTCGGCGTGCAGAGCACCGCTCGGGCCCAGCCCGCTTCCGCCCGCCGCGAACATCCCGGCGGAGCCGCTCCACCCGTTGCCAGAAAGGCCCCCGTGTCGCTGTTCTCCGACGACCCGCGCCCCTCCTCCTCCCCGCGCCGCCCGTGGGTCGGACCGGTCGTCCTCCTCTCGGGTGTCGCCGTCGTGGTCGGTCTGGGCGTCGCGCCCGCCCCCTACGTGATCGAGCAGCCCGGCCCCGTGTTCGACACCCTGGGCAGCAGCAAGGACGTGCCCCTCATCTCGATCCCGGACCGCACCACCTATCCCACGGCCGGCACGCTCGACATGCTCACCGTGTCGGTCGTCGGCAACCCGCAGAGCCTGCCCACCTGGGTCGAGGTCGCGAGCGCCTGGTTCGACAGGACCAAGGCGGTCGTCCCGGTCGACGCGATCTTCCCTCCCTCCTCCACGGTCGAGGAGCGCGACGAGGCGAACCAGGCCGAGATGACCGACTCCCAGCAGGAGGCGATCGCCGCCGCGCTCACCGAGCTCGGCTACCCCGTCGAGCAGCGCGTCTCGGTCGTGCAGGTGCCCGAGGGCTCCCCGGCCGAGGGCGTCCTGGAGGCGGGGGACGAGATCCTCGCGGTCGCGGGCACCCCGGTCGCCGACGCGACCGCCCTGCGCGCGACCCTGCAGACCCTCGGCACCGGCTCCCCGGTGCAGGTCAGCATCGAGCGCGAGGGCGTCCGGCAGGAGGTGGAGGTCACGCCGCGCGACTCGAACGGCGCCGCCGTCATCGGCGTCCTCCCCGGAGCGGCCTTCGACTTCCCGTTCGAGGTCGACATCCAGCTGGACGACGTGGGCGGGCCGAGCGCGGGCATGATGTTCGCCCTCGGGATCATCGACAAGCTCACCGAGGGCGAGCTCAACGGCGGGCGGAGCGTCGCCGGGACCGGCACGATCGACGCGGCCGGCGAGGTCGGCGCCATCGGCGGGATCCGCCAGAAGCTCTACGGGGCGGAGGGCGCCGGAGCCGAGTACTTCCTCGCCCCCGCGACCAACTGCAACGAGGTCGTCGGCCACGTCCCCGACGGGCTCGACGTGCTCGCGGTCTCGACCCTCGACGACGCCCTCGCCGCACTGAAGGGCATCGCCGCGGGCGACACCTCCGGGCTGCCGGACTGCAGCACCGCCGCTCCCCTCGACTGATCCCGCCCGCCGACCCCGGGTCGACGCCCAGGTGAGCCGGACAGCCGTCGCATAGCATGGGTGGCCTCCCCTCACATCTCGACAGCAAGAGGCCCTCACGTGAGTTCCACAGCAACCGAAGCCCCGCCGCGGAAGAGACGGAGCGTCCTCGCCGTCACTGTCGTGGTGGTGGCCGTCCTGGTGGTGGCGTTCTTCGTCTTCGCCGGTCTGTACACCGACATCCTCTGGTACGACCAGCTCGGCTTCCTCTCCGTGCTCACGACGCAGTGGGCGGCGGCGGGCGGTCTCTTCGTCATCGGCTTCGTCGCCATGGCGGTGCCGGTGTTCATCAGCCTGATGCTGGCTTACCGCCTCCGGCCGGTCTACGCGAAGCTCAACTCGCAGATCGACCGCTACCAGCAGGTCGTGGAGCCGTTGCGGCGCCTGGCCACCTTCGGGATCCCCGCGGTGCTCGGCCTCTTCGCCGGCGTCTCCTCCGCCACCCGCTGGCAGACGAGCCTCACCTTCTGGAACCGCACGCCCTCGGGCACCACGGATCCGCAGTTCGGCCTCGACACGTCGTTCTACCTCTTCGAGCTGCCCTTCTACCAGAGCATCGTCGGCTTCGCGTCGGCGGTCCTGCTGATCTCGGCGTTCGCGACCCTCGCCACCGGCTACCTCTACGGAGCGATCCGGGTGAACGGCCGCGAGATCCGCATCTCGAAGGCCTCGCGCATCCAGCTGGCGGTCATCGCCGCCCTCTACCTCGCCGTGCAGGCGGTCAGCCTCTGGCTCGACCAGTACGCGACGCTCGCGCAGCAGGGGCCCCGCATCACCGGCGCCACCTACTCCACCGTCAACGCGACGATCCCGGGCCTGCAGATCCTGGCCGGCATCGCGGCGCTGGTCGCGATCCTCTTCGTCGTCACCGCCTTCATCGGCCGCTGGCGCTTCCCGGTCATCGGCACCGCGCTGCTGATCGTGTCGAGCCTGCTCGTCGGCTCCCTCTACCCCTGGATCGTGCAGAAGTTCCAGGTCGAGCCCAACGAGCGCACGCTCGAGCAGCCCTTCATCCAGAACAACATCGACATGACGCGCCAGGCCTACGGCGTCAGCGACGTCGACGTCATCCCCTACGACGCGACCACCGACGCGGAGCCGGGCGCCCTGCGCTCGGACGCCGAGACCACCGCGAACATCCGCATCCTCGACCCCGCCGTCGTCACCGACGCGTTCTCGCAGCTGCAGCAGTTCCGCCAGTACTACAAGTTCGGCGACACGCAGAACGCGCTCGACGTCGACCGCTACTCCATCGACGGATCGACGCAGGACGCCGTGGTCGGCGTCCGCGAGCTGAACCTCAACGGCCTCGGCACCAACCAGACCTGGTACAACCAGACGCTGGTCTACACCCACGGCTACGGCCTGGTCGCCGCGTACGGCAACCAGCGATCGGCCGACGGCGAGCCGGTGTTCATCGAGTCCGGCGTCCCGACGACGGGCGACCTCGGCGACTACGAGCCGCGGATCTACTTCGGCGAGAACTCCCCGCCGTACTCGATCGTGGGCGGCAACGACTCGCGCGACATCGAGCTCGACTACCCCTCGGGCACCGACGGCGCGCAGCAGACCTACACGACCTTCGACGGCGAGGGCGGCCCCGCTCTCGACAACGTCTTCAAGAAGCTCGTCTACGCGATCAAGTTCCAGTCCGAGCAGATCTTCCTCTCGGACGGCGTGAACGACGACTCGCAGATCCTCTACGACCGCGATCCCGTGCAGCGCGTCCAGAAGGTCGCGCCGTACCTCAAGCTCGACTCCGACGCCTACCCGACCGTCGTCGACGGCCGCGTGAAGTGGGTCGTCGACGGGTACACCACCTCGGCCGACTACCCGTACTCGGAGGTGCAGAGCCTCTCGCAGGCGATCGCCGACACGAACACGCAGCAGCAGTTCCCGACCGACGACGTCAACTACATCCGCAACTCGGTGAAGGCGACCGTCGACGCGTACGACGGCAGCGTCACGCTCTACGCGTGGGACACCGAGGACCCGATCCTGCAGACCTGGCAGAAGATCTTCCCGACCACGGTGAAGCCCGTGAGCGACATGTCGGGCGAGCTGCTCAGCCACGTCCGGTACCCGGAGGACCTCTTCAAGGTCCAGCGCGCGGTCCTCGGCACCTACCACGTCACCGACGCGGGCTCCTTCTACTCCCGCGAGGACGCCTGGGCGACGCCGAACGACCCGACGAGCGGAGCCGCGACCACGGCCGCCGCGACCGGCACCAGCCTGCAGCCTCCGTACTACCTGACGCTGCAGACGCCGGATCAGGACGTGCCGTCGTACTCGCTCTACTCGACGTACATCCCGGCGAGCGTCCAGGGCGCGCAGGCCAGCCGCAACGTGCTGACCGGCTACCTCGTGGCCGACTCCGACGCCGGCTCGACGGCGGGCTCCGTGGCCGACGGCTACGGCACGCTCCGCCTGCTCGAGCTGCCGAAGGACGACACGGTGCCCGGCCCCGGCCAGGTGCAGAACGCGTTCACCACCGACCCGACGGTCGCGAACGAGCTGAACATCCTCTCCCGCGGCGACACCACCGTCACGAGGGGCAACCTGCTCACGCTGCCGGTCGGCGGCGGCCTGCTCTACGTCCAGCCGATCTACGTGCGCTCCAACGGAGACACGAGCTTCCCGCTCCTGCAGAAGGTGCTGGTCGCGTTCGGTGACGACATCGCCTTCGAGGACACCCTCGACGCGGCCCTCGACAGCCTCTTCGGCGGCGACTCGGGAGCCGACGCGGGCGACACCGGCACGCCGACGACTCCGGACGCCGGCACCGGCACCTCGGGCGGCGACACCGGAGGCGACGCGGGCGGCACGACCGGCGGCACCGGCTCCACGCCGGCCACGGGCGACCAGACGGCGCTGCAGCAGGCGCTGAACGACGCGCGGGACGCCCTCACGGCTCGCGAGAACGCCCTCAAGGCGGGCGACCTCACCGCCTTCGCGGCGGCGGACGAGCAGCTGACCGAGGCGCTCTCGCGGGCGCTGCAGGCCGAGGGCGGCCAGTAGCCCGCATGGTGCAGGTCGACCGCGGCGAGCACCTCCGCTCGGGGGAGTGGCTCGAGCTGAACCGCACGTATTGGGAGGAGCGCACCGGCGAGGGTGCGCTCCACCCGGAGCTCGTCACCGCGGCGCTCCTCGACCCCGGTCCGAGGATCCTCCAGCTCGGCTCGGGCGACGGGCTCGACGCGCTCGAGCTCGCCGAGCGCGGCGCCCGCGTGGTGGGCGTCGACTTCTCGATGCCCGCGGTGCGCCGAGCACGCGCCGCCGCCGCGGACAGGGACCTCGCCGGCTCCGCCCGCTTCGTCTGCGCGAACCTCTACGAGCTGCGGCACATGCTGCCGGAGCCCGACTCGTTCGACGTCGTGCTCTGCAGCGCCGGCGTCGTCTCGTGGCTCCCCGACCTGGAGGAGTGGGCGCGGCTGGTGGAGTGGTTCGTCGCCCCCGGCGGCGCGGTGCTCGTCGCCCCGTCGTCGTCCGCTCTCGTCGACGCCGACGTCCGCACCTGGTCGCGAACCTCGTCCGAGCTCGCAGCCGCCCTGACGGCGGTCGGGCTGAGCGTGGACGGGAGCGCCGTGCTGCGCGCCGCCAAGCCCGCCTGAGACCGGAGCCCGCTCCCACCGCCGCGTCGATTTGCACCGGCGCCGGAACGCGTGTAATGTCTCTTCTTGTGCCGCGGGGTGGAGCAGTTCGGTAGCTCGCTGGGCTCATAACCCAGAGGTCGTAGGTTCAAATCCTGCCCCCGCAACAAGAAAGCGAAAGCCGGTCCTGAGAAGGGCCGGCTTTCGTCGTTAACACGGGTCGCGGACGTGCTGCCCGCGGCTGACAGTGGGCGGGCGGAGACCTCAGTCGCCCTCGATCACGCTCAGCACGTTGCCCGCCGGATCGCGGAACCAGCAGATCGTCGGCCCGTGGCCGCGCATCACTCCGTCCGCATCGGTCGGCAGCGACAGGTCGTCGTAGATCGCCGTGGTGACGCCTGCCGCGTGCAGCTCGGCGACCGCCACGTCGACGTCATCCACCGAGAAGTTCAGGATCGTGAACGACGCCGGCTCGTGGTCCGGCTTCGGGTACGCGATCGCGCGGCCTCCGCCCGGCAGCCGGATGTCGAGGATCCCCATCGCGTTCAGCTCGACCTCGAGCCCGAGCACTCCGCCGTAGAAGGCCCGCGCCGCCTCCACGTCGTCCACGCTGAAGCCGCTGAACGCCCTCTCGCTCCGGATCATCGCCGTCCTCCGTCCCGCGGCCGCACCGTCGCGCCCGCTCCGCTCCGGACGCCACTCCGGTCGCCCGTCCGCGTCACCGTCGGATCCGCCCGGCGCCGCCGCCGACTTCGTGCCGGGCTCGCGCGACCCGCATCCGCGGACCGGCCTCCCGACGCTCCGCGCCGACGCGTGTGCCGGACCGGCCCGCACGTTAGGCTCGACCCCGATGCGAGGGGTGCTGCTGTGAGGGACGAACGCGGGGACGACGGCTCGAACGAGGGGCTCGGCGACCGCCCGACCCGGCGGAGCCCGCGGCAGGCGCCGCACGCGCTGCCCGCGGCACGCGTCGCCACTCCGGTCCTCACGCCCGTCCGCCCCGTGCGCCGCCGCCGGGGCCGTGTCTTCCGCGCGACCGTCAGCACGGTCGCCCTCGCCGCCATCGCGGGCCTTGTGGCGGTCTCCGCGCTCCCCGCCTACTCCTTCGACCCGGCACCCGATTCGCAGGCCGCCGTCGAGGCCGCCGCCCGCGTGCAGGCGCTCGGCAACCAGAAGCTCACCGTCGCGCCGACCGCGGTCCAGGAGCAGGTCATCCGCGACTCCTTCACCGCACCGACCCAGGCCCAGCTCGACGAGGCGGCCGCCCAGGCGCGCGCGCTCGCCGCCGCCGAGCAGGCCGCCCGCGACGCCGAGACCGCCCGCCTCGCCCAGGAGGCGCAGGCCGCGGCAGGCACGACCGGCGCGGACGGCGCCGCCGCGGGCAGCGGCCGCACCAGCACCTCGGTCACGCCCCGCGAGGAGGGCGACGACTACCCCTGGCGCGACCAGCTCACCGACGACCAGGGCGGCGGCCTCTCGCCGCTGCGGTACTACTACCGCGAGTGCGTCGACTTCGTCGCCTGGCGGATCAACCGCGACCAGGGCTCGACGAGCGCACCCTTCAAGTGGACCTGGGGCAACATGACCCCGGGCGGAGGCAGCGCCTACGCGTGGGCCGGCCAGTGGGCCTCCCACGGCTGGGTGACCAGCAGCACGCCCGTCCCCGGCGCGGTCGCCTGGTTCACCGGCAACCACGTCGCGTACGTGCAGGCCGTCAACTCCGACGGCACGGTCTCGCTCGAGGAGTACAACTGGGGCAACGACCACGCGTACCACAAGCGCACCATCCCGGCCTCCCAGGTCGCCCTCTTCCTCTACCCGCCGAGCTGATGACCGGCGCCGTCGGCATGGCCGTGGCGCAGTTCGCCCCCTCGACGGACCGGGAGGCGAACATCGCGACGATCGAGCGCCTGGCCCGGATCGCCGCCGAGCGCGGCGCGAGCCTGGTGGTGCTGCCGGAGTACAGCTCCGCCTTCACCGATCCGCTCGGGCCCGAGCTGGTCGCGGCGGGCGAGGCGCTCGACGGCCCGTTCGTCACGGCTCTCGCGGCGCTCGCGCGCGAGCTCCGGATCCACCTCGTGGCGGGCATGGTCGAGGCGGTGGACGGGCGCCGCATCGCGAACACGCTCGTCGCGCTCGACCCCGAGGGCGCGCTCGTGGCCCGCTACCGCAAGCTGCACCTGTACGACGCCTTCGGCCAGACCGAGTCGGAGTGGGTCGCCGCGGGGGAGATCGCCGCACCCGAGACGTTCGAGGTCGGCGGCCTCGTCGTCGGGCTGCAGACCTGCTACGACCTGCGCTTCCCGGAGGTCAGCCGCTGGCTGGTCGACGCCGGGGTCGACGTCATCGCGGCACCGGCCGAGTGGGTGCGCGGCCCGCTCAAGGAGGCGCACTGGCGGACGCTGGTCACCGCCCGCGCGCTCGAGAACACGGTGTACCTCGTCGCAGCCGACCAGACCCCGCCGATCGGGGTCGGCACGAGCATGATCGTCGATCCGATGGGCGTCGAGACCGTCACCCTCGGCGAGGTCGAGGATGTCGCCGTCGCCTGGGTCTCGCGCGAGCGGATCGACGCGGCGCGCGCGAAGAACCCCGCTCTGGCGCTGCGGCGCTTCCGGGTGCTGCCGCTCTGACCGCCGCCCCCGGCCCGACGGCGCCGGGCATCCGACCGCATCCGTTGAGGCCGGCTCCTCAGCGCGCCATGCGGGCGAGGCCCGCGACCGCGGTCTCCAGCACCTCGAACCGCTTGCAGAAGGCGAAGCGGACGAGCGAGCGGTAGGGAGCGGCGTCCTCGGGGCGGCAGAACGCCGACACGGGCACCGCCACCACTCCCGCGAGATCCGGGAGCGCCCGGCAGAGCGCGACCCCGTCGTCGTAGCCGAGCGGTGCCGCGTCCGCGACGACGAAGTAGCCGCCCGAGGAGGGCGCGACGCCGAAGCCCGCAGCAGCCAGGCCCGCCGACAGCAGGTCCTTCTTGGCCGCAAGAGTCTGCGCCGCGCCGGTGAAGAAGGCGTCCGGGAGCCCGAGCCCGAGGGCGACGGCCCCCTGGAACGGCGAGCCGCTGACGTAGGTGAGGAACTGCTTCACGGCGAGGACGGCCGTGATCAGCTCGCGCGGGCCCGTCACCCAGCCGATCTTCCAGCCCGTGGTGCTGAAGGTCTTGCCCGCCGAGGAGACGGACAGCGTCCGCTCGAAGGCTCCGGGAAGGGAGGCCAGCGGGACGTGCGGGGTGTCGAAGCGCAGGTGCTCGTAGACCTCGTCCGTCAGGATCACGGCGTCGTGCCGCTCGGCGAGCCGCACGATCAGCTTGCGGGTCTCGGCCGGGAGGACGGCACCGGTCGGGTTGTGCGGGTCGTTCACCAGGATGACGCGCGTGCGGTCGCTCACTGCGGCGGTCAGCTCGTCGTGGTCGACCGCGAAGGAGGGGCCGCGCAGGAGCACGGTGCGATGGACCCCTCCGGCGAGGGCGATCAGGGCTCCGTAGGCGTCGTAGTGGGGAGTGAAGGTGACGACCTCGTCGCCCGGCTCGAGCAGGGCCAGCAGAGCCGCGGCCAGGGCCTCGGTGGCGCCCGTGGTGACGAGGACCTCGCCGTCGGGGTCGAGGGAGATCCCGGAGAAGCGCAGCCGGTGCGCGGCGATCGCCTCGCGCAGGACGGGGAAGCCGGGACCCGGCGGGTACTGGTTGAGCCCGGACGCGATGGCGTCGCGCGCGGTGTCGAGGATCTCGCGCGGGCCGTCCTCGTCCGGGAAGCCCTGGCCGAGGTTCACCGCTCCGGTGCGCAGGGCGAGCGCGCTCATCTCGCTGAAGACGGTGGCGGCGACCTCGCCACCGGGGCCGAGGAGGCCGGCGCCCGCCGCGGCGCGGGACCAGGATCCGGGAATGCTCACGTGCCCAGTGTGCCCGCTCGAGCAGTCCGGCCGGTTTCATTTCCCGCTCGCAGGCCCGTCATAAGAAACCCCCAGGTACGATCGCCAAGCTATCCCCGCTTGGAAGGAGCAGCACCCATGACCGAGAGTCACGAGGGTCCTCGTCAGCCGGAGGAACCCACCACGCCGACGGAGTCCGGCGCCCGAGAGGCGACCGAGCGCAC
The DNA here is from genome assembly GCF_002932195.1 of Rathayibacter sp. AY1C4. Lineage (NCBI taxonomy): Bacteria > Bacillati > Actinomycetota > Actinomycetes > Micrococcales > Microbacteriaceae > Rathayibacter > Rathayibacter sp. AY1C4. The sequence goes on from NZ_PSWE01000006.1 coordinate 26,793, forward strand.
CCCCGGCGAGAGCTCCGGAGCGTCGTCCTCGACCACCGGGCCCACCGAGCCGATCCACCGGGGCGGAGCGCACCGCGAGAGCGAGAACCCGACCGTCCCCTACCCCTCCTCCTCGGCCCCCCAGCCGCCGTACACGCCGAACGCGACGGCCGGCAACGAGGCGCAGCCCGTCTCCCAGCCCGCCCGCTACGGGCAGTACGCGCCGCCCGCCGCGAACACCCTGCACGGCTCCGAGGAGCCGCCCTCCTCGAGCCCCTTCGGCCCGGGCGCCGAGTACACCCCCGCCCCCACCGCCACGAAGCGCCGAGCCGGAGTGGGCGTCGTCGCGGCGCTCGCCATCGGCGCGGTCGTGGGCGGAGTCGCGGGAGCCGGCGTGTTCGGCCTCTGGTCCGCCTCCAACGGCGGCGGGACCCGCGTGGTCTCCGCCGGCGGCTCGCAGACGATCACGGTCAACAACGCCGAGGACGCGACGACCGCCACCGCGGTCGCCGCCAAGGCCACTCCGAGCGTCGTCACCATCGCGGTGAGCGGCAGCTCGTCCGCCGGCACCGGCTCCGGCATCGTGCTCTCGAAGGACGGCTACGTCCTGACCAACACCCACGTGGTCACCCTCGACGGCGAGATCGCGAACGGCGCCGTCTCGGTCACGACCAGCGACGGCCGGATCTTCGACGCGACCGTCGTCGGCACCGACCCGACCCTCGACCTCGCCGTCATCAAGCTGACCGGCGCGACCGACCTCAGCCCGATGACGTTCGCGGACTCCACCAAGATCAACGTCGGCGACACGGCGGTCGCCATCGGCGCCCCGCTCGGCCTCTCCGGAACCGTGACCGACGGCATCGTCAGCGCGCTCAACCGCAGCATCCAGGTCGCCTCCTCGGCGGCTCCGGACGACTCGGGCGACAGCTCGAGCGGCGGCACCGAGAGCCCGTTCAACTTCGACATCCCGGGCCAGCAGGCGCCGACCCAGGCGAAGAGCACCATCTCGCTGCCCGTCATCCAGACCGACGCGGCGATCAACCCGGGCAACTCCGGCGGCGCGCTGCTCGACAGCGACGGCGAGCTGATCGGCGTGAACGTCGCGATCGCGAGCGCCGGCCAGTCCTCCTCGAGCGGCCAGTCCGGCAACATCGGAGTCGGATTCGCGATCCCCAGCGCGATCGCCGAGCGCATCGCGAAGGAGATCATCGCGAACGGCTCCGCCTCGCACGGCCTGCTCGGCGCGAGCGTCTCCGACTCGACCGCGGACGTCCTCGGCGCCCGCATCGAGGAGGTCTCCGGAGGCGGTGCCGCGCAGGCGGCCGGTCTCGCCAAGGGCGACATCATCACCGCGATCGACAGCACTCCGATCACGAGCGCGTCCGACCTCACCGCGCAGGTCCGCGCGCAGGCCGCGAACGCCGCGGTCGAGCTGACCTACGTCCGCAACGGCCAGAGCTACCAGGCGAAGGCGACGCTCGGCCAGATGGCCGCCGGCTGACCCTCCGCCGCCGCGCACAGCCCCTCGAGGATCCGTCCCCGGGGGGCTGTGCTCCGCCGCCGCGCACAGCCCCTCGAGGATCCGTCCCCGGGGGGCTTTTCCGCGTCCGGGCCCGGCCCGGGGCGCGGTGCTCCCCGCTGGTAGGGTGGTGGATCCCTGCGCCCGCGCTCCTCCCGCACGAACTGGACCCATGCAGCACGAGATCCCGGAAGACGACCTCTCCGACCTGCCCGGCGTCTCCTACGTCATGCCCGTCCTCAACGAGGTCGCCCACGTGCGCGCCGCGGTCGACTCGCTGCTGCACCAGGACTACACCGGCCCCTTCGACGTCGTCCTCGCCGTCGCCCCGAGCATCGACGGCACGGAGGAGCTCGTCGCCGAGCTGAGCGCGGCCGATCCGCGGATCCGGGTCGTGCCGAACGAGGTCGGCTCCACTCCTGCGGGCCTCAACGCCGCGATCCGCGCCTCGCGCCACCCGGTCGTCGTCCGGGTCGACGCGCACTCCGTCCTGCCGCCCGAGTACGCGCGCACGGCGGTCGAGGCGCTGCAGCGCTCCGGAGCGGCGAACGTCGGCGGAGTGATGGCGGCGGAGGGCCTCACCCCGTTCCAGCGCGCGGTCGCCCGGGCCTACGGCTCCCGCATCGGGCTGGGCGGCACACCCCACCACGTGGGAGGCGAGGAGGGCCCGGCCGACACGGTGTACCTCGGCGTCTTCCGCCGCTCCGCCCTCGAGCGCGCCGGCCTGTTCGACGAGCGCTTCAAGCGCGGGCAGGACTGGGAGCTGAACCGGCGGCTGCGCGAGCGCGGCGAGGTCGTCTGGTTCACTCCGCGCCTCACCGTCACCTACCGGCCGCGGCCCTCGATGCGCGCGCTGCTCCGGCAGTTCCTCTCGACCGGGATGTGGCGGGGCGAGCTCACCCGGATGTTCCCGGCCTCGCGGTCGCTGCGCTACTTCGCTCCGCCCGTGCTCGTCGCGATGCTCGCGATCGGGCTGCTCGTCGGGCTGGCGGGAGTCGTCCAGGTGCTCGCCGGAGCTGCGCCCTGGCTCCTGCTCGGGTTCGCGGTGCCCGCCGCCTACCTCCTCCTGGTGGCGGCGGCCACTCTCGTGGTCGCGCGGCCGGACGGCGCGCGTGCGATGCTGTGGTTCGCCGTGGTCATCCCGGCGGTCCACGTGGCCTGGGGGACCGGCTTCGTGCTCGGCTTCGCCGGGCTGACCAGCAACATCTCCGCCCACCGCCACCAGCCGCGGTCCGACTCGCCGAGGGGCGCATGACCACGACGACGAGACCCCGCTCCATCGCCGAGCTGCGCGCCGTCGCGCAGCCCCCGGAGGTGCGCGGCCGCCGCAACGCCGAGCACTGGACGGCGTCGCTCTACCTGCGCCGCTTCTCGCCCTACCTGACCTGGCTGCTGCTGAAGACCTCGATCTCGGCGAACGGCGTCACCGGGCTGATGATCCTGGTCGGCTGGAGCGCGGCGGCAGCCCTCCTGATCCCGGGGATCGCCGGAGCGGCGCTGGCGCTGCTCCTCGGCCAGCTGCAGATGCTGGTGGACTGCTGCGACGGCGAGGTCGCGCGCTGGCGCCGCACGTCCTCGCCGGCGGGCGTGTTCCTCGACAAGGTCGGGCACTACACGACCGAGGCGCTGATCCCGATCGCGCTCGGGCTGCGAGCGGCGGGCGTCCCGTTCGAGGCACTGGCGGACTTCCTCTGGACCACGATCGGCTTCGCCCTGGCCCTGGTGATCGTCCTCAACAAGGCGCTCAACGACATGGTGCACGTGGCGCGCGCGAACGCCGGTCTCACGAAGCTGGCCGACACGAAGGGCGAGGCGGTGCCGTCCTCGTCCGGGCTGGCGGGGCTTCGCCGCGCCGCCCGCTTCCTGCCCTTCCACCGCCTCTACCACTCCGTCGAGCTGACGATGCTGGCCTTCGCGACCGCCCTCGTGGGCCTCGTCGTCGGAGCGGGCACGGCCGACCGGGTCCTCGTCGGGGCGCTGCTGCCGCTCGCCCTCCTCGCCCTGGTCGGCCACTTCGTCGCGATCATGGCGTCCAAGCGTGTCCGCTCCTGAGCCGCGGGTCGGCGTCGTCGTCCTGACGCAGGGGACTCGGCCCGACGACCTCGCCGCGGGGCTGGCCGGCGTCCTCGCGCAGGAGGGCGTCGAGCTGGACGTCGTCTGCGTCGGCAACGGCTGGGAGCCCGACGGCCTGCCCGAGGGAGTGCGCGCCCTGGCGCTCCCCGAGAACCTCGGCATCCCGGCGGGCCGGAACGCCGGAGTCGACGCCGTCGCGGGGGAGTACCTCTTCTTCCTCGACGACGACGCCCGGATCCCGTCCCCCCGCTTCCTCGTCGACGCGGTCGCGCTGCTCGCCTCGAACCGTCGCATCGGCCTGGTGCAGCCCCGCGTCGACAGCACGGACGGCACGCCGAGCCCAAGGCGCTGGATCCCGCGGATCCTCAAGGGCGACCCCCGCCGCTCCGGCCCCGTCTTCTCGGTCTGGGAGGGAGCGGTCGTGCTGCGGCGCGACGTGTTCGCCCGGACGGGCGGCTGGGCGGCTCCGTTCTTCTACGCCCACGAGGGCATCGAGCTGGCCTGGCGGGTCTGGGACACGGGTCGCACCGCCTGGTACGCGGGAGAGCTCGTCGCCCAGCACCCGGTCATCCAGCCGACCCGTCACGCCGACTACTACCGGCTGAACGCGCGCAACCGCGTCTGGCTCGCCCGCCGCAACCTCGCCGCACCTCTGGCGCTCGTCTACGTGGCGTCCTGGACCGCGATCCAGTGCGTCCGCTGGCGTCGCGACCCGGCCGCCCTGCGCGCCTGGTTCGCCGGCTGGCGGGAGGGATGGCGCTCGGATCCGGGCGGCCGGCGCGTCCTCTCGGCCCGCACGGTGCTCCGGATGGCGTTCGCCGGGCGTCCGCCGATCGTCTAGCATCGGGGAATCCGCCCCCGCCGGGGCCCCCGAAAGGACGACGGTGTTCGATTCGACCCAGCTCTCCCCGCCCGAGCGCGCCGAGGCGGAGACGACCCCTGCCGGACCGGACCTCCTCACGGCGGTCCGCGAGCGCCTCGGCGCCGTCGACGACGAGTTCTCCGGCCGCCTCGACGAGCACCTCCCGCGCCTGGTCGATCTGCTCGCCACGGTGTACGCCGGCCGCGAGGACCTCGAGGACCAGCTGGTCGCGATCGTCGAGCTCGCCGCCGCCTCCTGGGAGGAGCGGCCCGAGGAGCTCCGCGCGCTCGACCGCGCCCGCGAGCAGCACCCGACCTGGTTCCTCTCGAACAAGGCTCTGGGCGGGGTCTGCTACGTCGACCGCTACGCGGGCGACCTCGAGGGGCTGCGCGCCGAGATCCCGTACCTCCGCGAGATCGGCCTGAACTACCTGCACCTGATGCCGCTCTTCGATGCGCCCGAGGGCGAGTCGGACGGGGGCTACGCGGTCTCGAGCTACCGGCGCGTGCGGCCGGACCTCGGCGACATGGAGCAGCTCCGCGGGCTGGCCTCCGAGCTGCGCGAGCAGGGCATCGCACTCGTGGTCGACTTCGTCTTCAACCACACCTCGAACGAGCACGAGTGGGCGCAGCGCGCGCTCGCCGGCGAGCAGCGCTTCGAGGACTACTACTGGATCTACCCGGACCGGGAGCAGCCCGACGCCTTCGAGCGCACGACGCGCGAGATCTTCCCGGACGACCATCCCGGCTCCTTCGTGCAGCTGGAGGACGGCCGCTGGGTCTGGGCCACGTTCCACCGCTACCAGTGGGACCTCAACTACTCCAACCCCGAGGTGTTCCGGGCGATGGCGGGAGAGATGCTCTTCCTCGCCAATCAGGGCGTCGACGCCCTGCGGATGGACGCGGTCGCGTTCATCTGGAAGGAGCTCGGCACCACCTGCGAGTCGCAGCCGCAGGCGCACCTGCTGCTGCGCGCGTTCAACGAGGTCTGCCGCCTGGCCGCTCCGGCGCTGCTGTTCAAGTCCGAGGCGATCGTGCACCCCGACGAGGTGATCGAGTACATCGACGTCGAGGAGTGCCAGCTCTCGTACAACCCGCTGCAGATGGCGCTCACCTGGGAGGCGCTCGCCACCCGCGACGTCCGTCTCCTCTCGCAGGCCCTCGAGCGCCGGCACGCCCTCCCCGAGGGCACGGCCTGGGTCAACTACGTGCGCGGGCACGACGACATCGGCTGGACCTTCGCCGACGAGGACGCCGCCGAGCTCGGGATCGACGCGGCCGGCCACCGCCGCTTCCTCAACGACTTCTACACCGACCGGTTCGACGGCACGTTCGCCCGCGGAGTGCCGTTCCAGGAGAACCCGCGCACCGGCGACCGCCGCGTCTCGGGCACCACCGCGTCCCTCGCCGGAGTGGAGGCGGGTGACCCGTACGGGATCGACCGTGTGCTTCTCGCGCACTCGATCGCCCTGAGCACCGGGGGGCTGCCGCTGCTCTACCTCGGCGACGAGGTCGGCCAGCTCAACGACCACGGCTACCTCGACGACCCGACGACGGCCGGCGACTCGCGCTGGGTGAACCGTCCCCGCCGCCCCGCGGAGCGCTACGACGAGCGCGAGGTCCCGGGGACGGCCGCGAGCGAGGTCTTCGGCGGGCTGCTGCACCTCATCGCCGTGCGCAAGGCCGTGCCGATGTTCGCGGGCACCGAGCTGAGCGTCTTCGACCCGGTCAACGACCACGTGCTCGGCTACCAGCGCCCCGGCGACGGGGAGTCGGTGCTCGTGCTCGCGAACGTGTCGGACGAGGTCCAGGAGGTCGCGGCCGAGCGGTTCGGCGGGTTCGCCGCGGAGGCGGTCGACCTGGTCACCGAGATCGCGGTCGACCTGCGCGAGGGCTTCCGTCTCGCTCCGCTGCAGTTCGTCTGGCTGAGGGTGACCCCGGCCTGATCGGCCCGCGCGACGCCCCCGGCGCGGGGGCCGTCGCCGGTACCCTGGGGCGGATGACTCCCGCTCCCCGTGCCCTGATCGCCCGCCTCCGCACCGACGCGCGACTCGCGCGCAAGGTGGGCGGCGAGCTGCTCGCGGCTCGCCGGGCCCGCCACGCGGTGACCCGGCTGCTCGCGGAGCGCGGGCCGCTGCCCGAGGGCCGGTTCGAGATCGGAGTCTACTTCGCCGACGGCGACATCAACCTGTACCAGCTGCGGCAGTGGTACCGGCCGCTGGCCGAGCTGGCGGAGACGCACCCGGTCGTGCTGCTCAGCCGCAACGCCGGCGCCGCGGAGGTGCTGCTGCGCGAGAGCCCGGTCCCCGTCGCCTACGTCCGCTCCGTCGCCGACCTCGAGAGCACCATCGCGAGCCAGCCGCTGCGGATCGTGCTCTACGTCAACCAGAACGCCCGCAACTTCCAGATGATGCGCTACGGGCGCCGCTGGCACGTCTTCGTCAATCACGGCGAGAGCGACAAGATGTACATGACGACGAACCAGTTCAAGGCGTACGACTACAGCATGATCGCCGGGGACGCCGCCCTCGCCCGGCTGCGCCGCGTGCTCTGGGACTACGACTTCGACAGGCGCGCCCTCGCCATCGGCCGTCCTCAGGCGGACCACTTCGCCGGCGCCGTGCCGTTCACGCCCGACGAGCGCCGCGTGGTGCTCTACGCGCCGACCTGGGAGGGCGACCGCCCCGCCGCGGGCTACGGCTCGATCCGGAGCCACGGCACGGCCCTCGTGCGCGGGCTCCTGGCCGACCCGCGGTTCCGGCTCGTCTACCGCCCGCATCCCCGCAGCGGCGCGGTCGACTCCGACTACGCCGCGGCCGACCGGGCGATCGTCGCGATGATCGCCGCCGCCAACGCGGCCGATCCGCGCGCCGGTCACGTGCACGACACCGGTGCCGAGCTCGGCTGGCAGCTCGCCGCCGCCGACCTCGCGATCCTCGACGTGTCGGCGATGGTCTACGATCGGCTGGCCACGGGGCGCCCGCTGCTGGTCACCCGGCCCGTCAGCGCCGAGGCCGAGGTCGACGAGAGCGGCTACCTCGGCGACGCGGAGTGGCTGCACGCCGAGGACGCCTCCGCGATCATCGCGCGGATCGACAGCGCCGAGCACGATCCGGAGTCGGTCGAGCGGCTGGAGCGCTGGGTGCACCGCTACTTCGGCGACACGTCGCCCGGAGCGGCCACGCGGCGCTTCCACGAGGCGATCGAGCACCTGCTCACCGAGTGGGAGCGGCACGCCGCTCTGCACCGGGGCGACGGCGCGGTCGACGACCACGATCCGGAGGGCTGAGCGGGCGGGAGCACCGCTCGAACGGCCGCGTCAAGGGTGGGCCGGTCGCCGGGCGGCCTCCCGGTGCCCCGCTACGCTCGTCCCATGATGACCCCGCGCGCCTTCGCCCGCTCCCGCCGGCGCCGGTCGGCACCCGCCCAGCCCGCGGTCGAGCCGGACATCGTGGTCTCCGCCGACCCGGAGAAGCCGGTCTTCACGATCCGCTCCTTCCGCATCGGCCTGTTCGGCGCGCTCGGCGTGCTGGTGGCGCTCGTCCTGGGCGGCCTCGTCGTGCAGCTGGGCACGGTGCTGACCTACATCTTCGTGGCGCTGTTCTTCGCGCTCGGCCTCGATCCGCTGGTCTCCTGGCTCGAGAGCAAGCGCCTGCCGAGGCCGCTCGCGATCACGGCGGTCTTCGCCGCGGTGGTGCTGATCTTCGCCGGCCTGCTGGTCTACATCATCCCGATCCTGGTCGAGCAGCTGACGATGTTCGTCACGAGCGCCCCGCAGATCGTCACCGACATCGCCTCGCAGCAGTGGGTGCTCGACCTCGAGCAGCAGCTGCGCGGCGTGATCGACATCGACGAGCTGATCGAGAGCGTCCAGAGCTTCATCGGCAACCCCAACAACCTGCTCTCGCTCGGCGGCGGACTGATCGCGGTCGGGACCGGGATCGCCAGCGGCGTGACCGGCGCCGTCATCGTGCTGATCCTGACGCTGTACTTCCTCGCGTCGCTGCGCTCGATGAAGGCCGTCGCCTACCGCTTCGCCCCCGCCTCGCACCGCGCGAAGGCGCACGAGGTCGGCGACGAGATCACCGGCGCCGTGGGCCGCTACGTGGTCGGCCAGGTCTCGCTCGCCGGCGTGAACGGCGTGCTCACGTTCATCCTGCTGCTCTCGATCGGCGCCCCGGTGCCGGCGCTGCTGGCCTGCGTCGCGTTCCTCGGCTCCCTGATCCCGCTGGTCGGCACGCTCTCGGGCGCCGTGATCATCTCGCTCGCCTGCCTCCTGGCCTCGCCGCTGACCGCGCTGGTCGCTGCGATCTACTACCTCGTCTACATGCAGGTCGAGGCGTACCTCCTCAGCCCCCGCATCATGAACAAGGCCGTCTCGGTCCCCGGTGCGGTCGTCGTGATCGCGGCGGTGGCGGGCGGCACCATCGCGGGCGTGCTCGGCGCCCTGGTCGCGATCCCGGTCGCGGCCTCGGTGATCATCGTCGTGCAGAAGGTCGTCTTCCCCCGTCAGGACGCCAAGTAGCGGACCGCACCGCGACGGCCGGTCCGCTCATCGCCAGGGCGGCACCGCGCCGTCGACCGCAGCGCTGAAGCGGCGGACCGACTCCGGGACCGCGACGCCCTCCTCCGCCGGCACCGGCGCGAGCGTGCGGGTGACCAGCGGCACGACGCCCGCCCAGACCCCGGCCTCCGGCTCGTCGCCGGCTCCGTGCGCGCGCACCTTCAGGCTCGCCTCGGCCAGGGGGAGGCGCAGCACCAGCGTGGCCGCGATCTCGCGGGCGGAGCTCGCTCGCACCTCCTCGTCGCGCCCCGGGAGGAGACGTGCCACCAGCAGATCGAGGGCCCGCGCCTTCTCCTCGCCCTCCAGCGCCTCGGCCCGGCCGATCACCATCGCCGAGCGGTAGTTCATCGAGCTGTCGAAGGTGGAGCGGGCGACGACCAGTCCGTCGACCAGCGTGACCGAGGCGGTGAGGAGCGAGTGCCGCGCCGCCTCCCGCAGCAGTCCTCCGCCGCTCGACCCGTGCAGCAGGAGGGAGTCGCCGTCGCGGGCGAAGAGGATCGGCAGCACGATCGCGGCGCCGTCCCGCACGACGGCGACGTGGGCGACGAGCGCCTCGTCGAGCAGGGCGTGCAGCTCGGCGGGATCGGTGCGCTGGCGGTCGCGGAGACGGGAGACGCGGGTGCGGTCGGTGACGGGGAGGCTGTCCATGTCGGAATCGTCCCGCGCCGACTGGATCTGCCAGGATGCCACTGGGCCGCGATCGGAGTGGTCCAGAGCGGAGCGGTCGATGGCGTCGGGCGATCTGGAGATCCCGCTCCTCCTCGGGCCGTCGCCGCGCGGCTCGGTCCGCGCCGGGCTCGCCGAGGCGCTGCGCCAGGCGGTGCTGGACGGGCGCTACCGGGCGGGCGATCCGATCCCGTCGAGCCGCGTGCTCGCCGAGCGGCTCGGCGTCTCGCGGGGCTCCGTCGTCGCCGCGGTGGACCAGCTGGTGGGGGAGGGCTACCTCGTCGCCCACCCGCGCGCGGCGGTGACGGTCGCCTCCGACGGACTGCTGGCGCCGGCGCCGCAGGAGCCGCGGCCGGAGTCCGGGGAGACCGTCGTCCCGCCCGCCGCGGCGGACCTGCGGCCCGGCAGGCCGGACACCCGCGCCCTCGACACCCCGGAGTGGCGGGCCGCCTGGCGCCTGGCGCTCGTCTCGCCGCCCTCGGCGCCTCCTCGGGGTTCCGGGGACCCGGCCCTGCGGGAGCAGATCGCCGAGCAGCTGCGCCGGTCCCGCGGCGTCGACGTGCAGGCGTCGTACGTAGTGGTGACCGGCGGCACCGCGGGCGCCGTCGCGCTCCTGGCCCGCGCCGCCTCGGCCTCGCTCGGACGCGAGGTGCGCGTGGCCGTCGAGGACCCCGGCTACCCGGCCGTCCGGCGCCGCCTGCGCGCCGACGGGCACGAGGTCGTCGGCGTCCCTGTGTGCGGCGACGGCATCGACCTCGACGCTCTCGCGAGCTCCGGCGCGGACGTGGTCGTCGTCACTCCGTCGCACCAGTACCCGACCGGCGGCAGGCTCGCCCTCGCCGAGCGCCTGGAGCTGGTGCGCCGCGCGTCGGCCGGCCCCCTGCTCGTGGTGGAGGACGACTACGACAGCGAGTTCCGCTACGTCGGCGCCCCGCTGCCCGCGCTCGCCTCGCTCGACTCCGGCGGCGGAGTCGCCCATGTCGGGTCGTTCTCGAAGACCGTCTCGCCGTGGCTCCGCATCGCCTACCTGGCCGTTCCGCGGGCGTCCTGGCTCCGCGGGGCGCTGACCGGCGTCGACGACGAGAAGGACGCCTCCGCCTCGGGTCCGACGCAGGCGGCGCTCGCGCAGTTCATGGCGAGCGGGGCGTTCCGGAGGCATCTCACGCGCTCGAGACGGCGCTACGCCCACCGCCGCGAGCTGGTCCACGCATTCGGGGAGTCGGTACCGTGGGGGCGCGCGAGCGGACTCGACGGGGGTCTGCACGTCGTCCTCTCCCTGCCCGCGCCTCTGGACGCGCACGCCGTCGCGGCCGCGCTGCTCCGGGAGGGACTGCTCGTCGCCACTCTGCACGAGTACGCCCTGTCGGGACGGGCCGCGACCGAGGCGCTGGTCCTCGGCTACGGCCATGTCGGCGACCTCGAGCTCGCTGCGGCGCTGGACCTCGTCGACCGGACCGTCCGCGCGCTCGCCGCCGGGGCCGTCCGTGGTATCCCTGGAGGATGACCCGCGACTCCGCCCTGCACATCACCGACGATCCCGACGCCGACGCGCTGCTCAGCCGCGACCCGCTGGCGCTGCTGATCGGGATGCTCCTCGACCAGCAGGTCGCGATGGAGACGGCCTTCTCCGGGCCCCGCAAGATCGAGGAGCGCCTCGAGGCGGAGGGCGCCTCGTTCGACGCCGCGTCGATCGCGGGCTTCGACGAGGACGCGTTCTCGGAGCTCTGCCGGACTCCGCCCGCGATCCACCGCTACCCGGCGAGCATGGCGGGGCGCGTGCAGGTCCTCTGCCGCGCTCTGGTCGACGACTGGGACGGCGACGCCGCGGCCGTCTGGACGCGGGACGAGCCCGACGGCCGCACGGTCCTCGCGCGTCTGAAGGCGCTGCCCGGCTTCGGCGAGCAGAAGGCGCGGATCTACCTCGCCCTGCTCGGCAAGCAGCGCGGATTCTCGGGGGAGGGCTGGCGCGCGGCCGCGGGCGCCTACGGAGAGGAGGGCGCCTTCCGCTCGGTCGCCGACATCGTCTCGCCGGAGTCGCTGACGAAGGTCCGCGCCACCAAGCAGGCCGCGAAGGCCGCTGCCAAGGCGGAAAAGTAGGGCCGGGGGCGGCGGCCGGATGGATCGAGCGCTCGACGACGGTCCCGGTCGCCGTCTCCGCAGTCGCAGGCCGAGCAGCCCGACCCGATGATCCCCGCCGCCACCGCCCGGCTGCGCTTCCGCGAGATGACCGCCGAGGACCTTCCCGAGATGGCGGATCTTCTCGGCGACCCGGTCGTGATGCGGTACTACCCCGCGCCGAAGGACCGCGAGCAGGCGGCCGCCTGGATCGAGTGGAACCGGCGGAACTACCGCGAGCACGGCTTCGGTCTGTGGATCGTCGAGACCCTCGACGGCGAGTTCGTCGGCGACTGCGGGTTGACCTGGCAGCGCGTCGACGGCGGGATCGAGCTCGAGGTCGGCTACCACGTGCGGGCCGGGCTGCACGGCCGCGGCTACGCCACCGAGGCGGCTGCGGCCTGCCGCGACCTCGCGCTCGCCCACCGCCTCGCGGGACGACTCGTGGCGCTCGTGCACCCGGCCAACGCAGCCTCGAGGCGCGTCGCCGAGAAGACCGGCCTCCGTGTGATCGCCGAGGACCGCGACGGAGGCGGACTCCTCCGCACCGTGCTCGGGATGCCGCTCGTCGGGCCCGGGCGCCGGCCTCGGGAACGCTGACCGAACGCCTCCGACGGCTCCGGACCACGGCGCTCGGCCCGCGCCGAGCAGGATGGTCTGAGCTAGATCCGGTCCTCCAGCGCCGCGATCAGCGCCGCGCGGTCCTCACGGAGGATCGAGGCCCCGCCCCCCGGCACGGTCCGCACCTCGACGCCGCGGCCGGCGAGGACGCCGCTCAGCGAGCCGTGGCCCAGCGGGTCCTCAGGCATCACGGCGAGCGTCGGCACGGGGAACGTCTCGGGGGCCTCGGCCGCACCCCGTGCCGTCAGCCCGCCGGCGGAGTCCTGCTCCCAGAGCGCGTGGGCCGACACGTCGAGCTCGATCTGCTCGTCCGTCCAGATCGGGTGGCGGTGGCGGAGGGAGTCTGCGTCGCCCTTCTCGACGTGCGCGACCGAGCCGCCGCGGTGGAGCGCGCTCGTCAGTCCTCGGGCGTCCGAGAACGCGGGGTCGAGCAGGACGAGCCGGGCGGCGCCGTACTCGGGGGCGAGCCGGGTGGCGACGACGGCGCCGAGGCCGTGGCCGATGACAAGGTCGGGGGTCTGCAGCACCGAGGCGCGGACGTCCGACGCCCAGTGCTCCGGCGAGTACACGGGCGATGCCGGCGAGCCGCCGTGACCGGCGAGATCGGGGGCCACCACGCGGTAGCCGTGCTCGTGCAGCGTCGGGACCAGGGCGTACCAGATCCGGGAGTCGGAGCCGAGGCCGTGGAGGAGGAGCGCCGTCCGCTCGCCCGTTCCGCCGTAGTCGCGGACGAACAGCGCCAGCGGCTCGGCCGGCGCGGCGGCCAGCGCCTTCCGCTCGGCACGGGTCGGCTCGAGCACGAGGGTGTTGCCGAACGCCTGCGGTGCCGGCCCGAACGCGTCGCGCGCGCTCTGGATCACCTTGCGGCCGAGCATCGCGTTGCCGACGCCGCCCAGTGCCGCTCCGATCCCGAACGGCATCGCCCGGCCGACCAGGCCCGCGCCCTGCTGGGCGAGGAAGTGCTTGGCGAAGGACTTCTTCGCGCGGTCCGCCAGCTCGCCCACGAGGAAGGACGGCAGGCCCTTCGTGACCACGGAGCCCCAGTACTGGTTGAGGCCGCTGCCCCCGCCGACGGCCTGCCCGGCCACCTGGCGCACCATCTCGCTGCCGGAGGAGCCCATCATCAGCGTGAGCACGAGGGCCCGCGCGCGGTCCGGGTCCTCGAGCGGGATCCCGTGCACCTCCGTCACCGACTGCGCGAAGAGCGCGCTCGCCTCCAGGAACCCCGCCGCTCCCGCGCCGGAGAGAGCCACCGAGGCGGCCGTGCCGATGCCGGGGACGACGGCGGTCGCCCCGATCGCCGCGCCTCCCGCGGCCACGCTCGAGAGGTACTGCCGCTCGAGCGACGTGATGATCTGCTCCGGAGTCGCCCCGGGACGCCGGCGCCGCAGCAGGCGGATGTTCGCCAGCACGGCCGGGCGCTGCACCGCGAGGAGCCGGTCGAGCAGCTTCGCCAGCTGCGCGTTCTCGGAGCCGTCGGCCTGCTCCACCTCGCCGGCCCTCTCCACGGCGCGCTCGCGCTTGCGGTCCTTCTGGGCCATGTCGTGCACTCCTGCGTCCTCGGGCGCCGCGTGCGGGAGGGGTCAGTCGTCGGAGACGGTGCCCTGGACGGGCGGGCCCTCGGCCGGCGCCGTGCTGCTCCGCGGTGTCGGCGCGTAGTCCTCAGCGTAACGCGCGAGCACCTCCTCGATCGGCGCGTCCAGCACCAGGCGGCCCTTGTCCAGGTAGAGGCCGCGCGTGCAGAAGCGGCGGAGGTAGCGCTCGTTGTGCGAGACGAAGAAGAGGGTGCGGCCGGAGGCGAGCAGCTCCTCGATCCGCGCGTAGCACTTCTCGCGGAACGCCCTGTCGCCGACCGCGAGCACCTCGTCCACCAGGATGATCGGCTCCTCGAGCCGCGACACGACGGAGAAGGCGATCCGCACCTTCATCCCGCTCGAGAGGTGCTTGTAGGGGGTGTCGAGGAAGTCGCCGATCTCGGCGAACTCGATGATCGAGTCGAAGCGCGCGTCGACCTCGCGCTTGGACATCCCGTGGAGACCCGCGGTCAGGTAGACGTTCTCGCGGACGCTCAGGTCGGCCACGAAGCCGCCGGTGATCTCGATGAGCGGAGCGACGCCACCGCGCACCTCCACCGCGCCCTCGTCCGGCAGCACGACGCCGGCGACGAGCTTGAGCAGCGTCGACTTGCCCTGACCGTTCCGGCCGACGACACCGATGGCCTCGCCCGCCCGCACCTGCACGTCGAGCCCGCGGAGCACCCAGAACTCGCCGGGCCGCGAGCGGCGGGAGCGGCCGGCGAAGAGGTCCTTGAAGGAGCGGCGGCCCCGCCGGTTGCGGCGGAAGCGGATCCCGAGGCCGCGGCACTCGATGACCACCGGGGCGTCGGCCATCACAGCTCCTTCAGCACCGCGCGCTCGGAGCGGCGGAAGACGACGAGGCCCAGCGCCAGCACGAGCACCGAGATGCCCGCGGAGGCGAGGATGAGCGGGACGTCGAGCTCGCTCTCGAAGAACGCGGAGCGGTAAAGGGCGAAGATCCCGCTGAGCGGGTTGAGCGCCGCGAGCGGCCGGATCTGCTCCGGCAGGTTGGCCGTGGAGTAGATGATCGGCGACGCGTAGAAGAGGAACCGGAGCACGAGCTTCACGGCCCGCTCCAGATCTCGGAAGAACACCACGAGCGGGGCCACCAG
Source organism: Rathayibacter sp. AY1C4 (assembly GCF_002932195.1). Taxonomy (NCBI): domain Bacteria; kingdom Bacillati; phylum Actinomycetota; class Actinomycetes; order Micrococcales; family Microbacteriaceae; genus Rathayibacter; species Rathayibacter sp. AY1C4. The sequence continues at coordinate 41,883 of NZ_PSWE01000006.1, forward strand.
CAGACCCACGCCGAGCGTGAGCACCGCCTGCAGCAGGATCGCCACGGGGAACAGCAGCGCCGCCCAGGTCAGGTGCGCGCCGGCGATCACGGCGAAGAGCACCAGCACCGGCAGGCTCGCCACGAACTCGATGCCCTTCGAGAGCACGATCCGCCCGACCCAGATGGTCCGCGGGATCGACGTCGACCGCACCAGCTTCGCCTCGCGGAGGAACGCGCGGGTCGCGTCGGAGGTCGCCTGGTTGAACCACATCCACGGCAGCAGGCCTGCGAGCAGGAAGACGATGTACGGGTCCTCGCCGACGGTCCGCTGGAAGACGACGGTGAAGACGAAGAAGTAGATGCCCGACATCACGAGCGGGTCGAGAACCGACCAGACGTAGCCGAGCGCGCTCGTGGCGTACCGGACGGTGAGGTCGCGCCTGGTGAGCAGCCAGAGGGAGTGGCGGTAGCGCCAGGCCCGGGAGCGCCGGTGGCGCAGGGCCGTCTCGGTCGCGAGGGTGTCGGCCGTGCTCACTGCGCGACTCCTCCCGTCGGCTCCGCTCGAGCCGGGGGAGGAGCCGGGAGCGTCAGACGAAGAGGTTCGCGCGCTCGAGGTCCTCGGCGAAGTCCACCTCGACGGCGTAGAGGTCGGAGATGTCCATCGGCTCGACGAGCAGGCGGTCCTGCTCGATCGCCAACTCTATGCCACGCTCGAAGTAGTCCTGGGCGTCGACCCGGGCGAGCTGGCGCACCAGCGCGGCCTTGTCGGAGGCGGACACGTAGTTGATCCCGACCGCCTCGCCGAGGCCGCCGCGCACCGTCTTGGAGAGCTCCTGGATGAAGCCCTCGGCGCTCGTCGTGTACTTGACCTCCTCGTCCGACACCTTCGAGGTGTTGACGGTGACGAAGGAGACGTCCTTCGCGATCAGCGCGGCCGCCCGGTCGAGGATGCGCGGGTCGAAGACGACGTCGCCGTTCATCCACAGCACGCCGCCCTGCCCGCTCGCCTGCAGCGCGCGGAGGAGGCTCTTGGAGGTGTTGGTCTGGTCGTACTGCTCGTTGTAGACGAACGTCGCCGAGGGGAAGGCCTCGATGATGTGCTCGAGCTTGTAGCCGACGACGATGCTCACCGGGACCTTCGTGCCGAAGGCGTGGTGGATGTTGTCGAACTGCTGCTGCATGATCGTGCGCCCGTCGCTGAGCGGCGTGAGCGGCTTGGGGAGGGAGCGGCCGAGCCGGCTGCCCATCCCTGCGGCGAGGATGACGACGGTGGCAGGGCTGCTGCTCGTCGAACCTGTGTGCATCATCGTGTGTTCTCCTCGAATTAACCGCTGCGTCTCGATCTGGTCGACTCCTCGGGTAGAGACCTAGTGTACAGTTCACGCCCCCCGGGGCCAGGGTGGTTGACCTCTCGCCGTGTCGCCGGGTGTCGGCGCGGGCGCCGGGGGCCCGCGGGCGAGTTGGTACCGTAGCCGGATGACGTCCGTGACGAACGCCGAGCCCGCTGAGGGTGCCGCGGATCCGGACGGCGCCTCGCCCGTCGTCTTCGAGCTGCACCAGCTGACCCGGACCTTCGGGAGGACGGTGGCGGTCGACCGCATCGACCTGGCCGTCCGCGCGGGGACCTTCTACGGGATCATCGGCCCGAACGGCGCGGGCAAGACCACCACGCTCTCGATGATGACGGGCCTTCTTCGACCCGACACCGGCCGCGTCCTCGTGCACGGCGTCGACGTCTGGAAGGACCCGTCGGCCGCGAAGCCGCTGATCGGGGTCCTGCCCGACCGCCTCCGGCTGTTCGACCGGCTCACCGGCGCCCAGTTCCTCGCCTACTCCGCCGCGCTGCGCGGCATCGACCTCGCCACGGCGAAGCAGCGCACGGTCGAGCTGGCCGAGGCGCTCGGCCTCTCCGACGCGCTGGAGCGCCTGATCTCGGACTACTCCGCGGGGATGGCGAAGAAGGTCGCCCTCGCGGCGGCGATGATCCACGCCCCGCGCGTGCTGGTCCTCGACGAGCCGTTCGAGTCGGTGGACCCGGTCTCCTCGGCCGCCGTGATCACCGTGCTGCGCCGCTTCGTCGAGGGCGGGGGCACCGTCGTCCTCTCCAGCCACGGGCTCGACTTCATCGAGCGCGTCTGCGACGACGTGGCCGTGATCGTCGGCGGGCGCGTGCTCGCCTCCGGGACGGTCGCGGAGGTCGCCGGCACCGCGACGCTGGAGGAGCGCTTCCTCGAGCTCGCGGGCGGCAAGCAGATCGCCGAGGGGCTGCAGTGGCTGCACGACTTCTCCGGCTGAGGATCGACGTCCTCCTGGGCGCGTTCCGCTCCGGGCCCGCGCGCTCGGCCGGCGCCGTCCTGGGCGTGCTCGTGGTCGTCGCGGTGACGGCCCTGCTGATCGGGGCGATCGGCGCTCTGCGCTCCTCGGACGCGGCGGCGGGCGCTCTCGTGACCGCCGGCGGACTCGTCTCCGTCGGCTTCCTGGTGCTGCCCTTCCTGCTCGGCCCGCTCGACCCGATGGATCCGCGCGCGTTCCGCCTCTTCGGCCTTCCGCCGCTCCGCCTCGCCGGGGCGCTCGCCCTGGCCGGCCTCGTCTCGGTCCCCACGCTCGCCCTGCTGGTGGTCGGGCTCGCGTGCGCGCCGCTCGTCCCGGGCGCAGGCGCCTTCGCCGTGGTCGGCCCGCTCCTCGCGGTGGCGACGGCCTCGCTGTTCGCGCGGATCGGCCTCGCCGCCTCCGCCGCCCTCGTCCCCTCCCGGACCGCCCGCGAGCTGCTGGCCGTCCTCGGCCTGGTGCTGATGCTGGGCGGTCCCGCAGCCCTCGGCGCCGCCGCGCTGGTCGACACGGGGGACACCCCGGTGCTCGAGCGCTGGGGCGCGGCGATGGGGGCCACTCCGTTCGGCGCGGCGTGGATGATCGCCCCGGCCGCCCGGACCGGCGACGCGCTCGGCCCGCTCCTGCTGGCCCTGGCGACGCTCGTCGCGGCGGGCGCGCTCTGGTGGCTCGTCGTCCGCCTGCTGACGGAGCGCCCCGAGCGCACGCACCGGCCGCCGCGCGGCCTCCGGCTGGGCTGGTTCGACGTCCTCGGCTCGACCCGGACCGGCGCGATCGCGGCGCGCAGCATCACCTACTGGCTCCGGGATCCGCGCTACCAGGCGTCGCTCGTCGCCGTGCCGGTGCTGCCGGTCGCAGCCCTGCTGCTGCTCGCGGTCGTCGGCGTCCCCTTCCCGCTGCTCTCGCTGCTCCCGGTCCCGCTGATCGCGCTGTTCCTCGGCTGGTTCCTGCACAACGACGTCGCCTACGACGGATCGGCGTTCTGGCTCCACGTGGCCGCGGGCGTCCGCGGCTGGTCGGACCGGCTCGGCCGCGCCTTCCCGACCCTCCTGCTCGGCGTGCCGGTCGTCGTGCTCGGCTCGCTGATCAGCAGCGCGACCTCGGGGCTCCCCGATGCGCTGCCCGTCGTGCTCGCGGTGAACACCTGCCTCCTGCTCGTCCCCGCCGGCGTCGCCAGCGCCGTCTCGGCACGGCTCGCCTATCCGGCTCCGCGCCCGGGCGACAGCGCGTTCACGCAGCCCCAGGCCCCCGGAGCCAGTGGCGCCGGTCCGCAGTCCCTCGCGTTCGGCCTGGGGCTGCTCCTCTCGGCTCCGGCCGTGGTGCTCGGCGTCCGGGCCCTGTTCGTCGACCCGGAGGCGGCGGGTGACGCCGTGCTCGTCGGCTTCGGCAGCGCCGTGGTCGTCTTCGCCCTCGGCGTGCTCCTCGGCGGCCGGCTGTTCGAGCGCCGCGCGACCGAGCTGGTCGCGTTCACCAGCCGCTACTAGCGCCGCCCGATCCGGAGCGCACGGCCGCGGGCCCGGGCTCCGCGCGTAGGATCGTCGGCATGATTCCGCGCGTCCAGAACAGCAGCACCGACCCCCTCGAGGGAGGCGGAGGAACCGCCACGCTCGACCGCGAGCTCGAGGAGCTCCTCAACCAGGAGTCCATCGAGCCGGGCGACCACGAGCGCTTCTCCCACTACGTGCCGAAGGACAAGATCCTCGAGAGCGCCATCACCGGCAAGCCGGTCCGCGCGCTCTGCGGCAAGAAGTGGCTCCCGGGCCGCGACCCGGAGAAGTTCCCGGTGTGCCCGGCCTGCAAGGAGATCTACGCGAAGATGAAGTGAGCTCCCGCCCCGCTCACTCGTAGCGGGTCGGGATGACGGGCTCGCCGCGGCCGAGCCGGAGCGCGTCGATCGGCAGCTCGAGGACCGCGTTCGCGTGGTGCGCGCGGGCTGCCGCCACTCCCTCGATGCCGAGGTGCTCGGGACGGATCGTCCCGTCCTCGATCAGGGGGACGAGCAGCGCCCGCTCGTCCTCGCCGACGGCGCCCTCGGGGCCGGCGCCCACGTGCACGACCTCGGCCTCGGCGACCCCGTCGTCGGAGAGCAGACGGCCGGCGGCCTTCCGCCCGCCGATCGACGCCTTCGAGACCGACTTCTTCGCCACCGCGACCCATTCGCCCGCGTCGTCCTCGTGCGCGACCAGCTTGTAGACCATGCCCGCGGTCGGGTGGCCCGAGCCCGTCGCCACCGAGGTGCCGACGCCGTAGGAGTCGACCGGTGAGGCCGCGAGCGCGGCGATCCCGTACTCGTCGAGGTCGTTGGTGACGGTGATGCGCGTGCCGGTCGCGCCGAGCGCGTCCAGCTGCTGCCGGACGGCGGCCACCTGCTGGGGGAGGTCGCCGGAGTCGATGCGCACGGCGCCGAGGCCGGTGCCGGCGACGCGGACCGCCAGGTCGACGGCGGCCGTCACGTCGTAGGTGTCCACCAGGAGGGTCGTGCCGGGGCCGAGCGCGGCGACCTGCGCGCGGAAGGCCTCCTCCTCCGAGTCGTGGAGGAGCGTGAAGGAGTGCGCGGAGGTGCCCATCGTGGGCACACCGAAGCTGCGGCCCGCCTCCAGGTTCGAGGAGGCGCCGAATCCGGCGATGTAGGCGGCGCGAGCCGCGGCGACGGCGGACCGCTCACCGGCGCGGCGCGAGCCCATCTCGGCGAGCGGTCGCCCGTCGGCGGCCGAGACCATCCGCGCGGCGGCGCTCGCCACGGCGCTGTCGTGGTTGAGGACGCTGAGCACCAGGGTCTCCAGCAGCACGCCGTCGGCGAAGGGCGCCTCGACGATGAGCACGGGGGAGCCCGGGAGGTAGACCTCGCCCTCGCGGTAGCCCCAGACGTCGCCCCGGAAGCGGTAGTCGGCGAGCCAGTCCAGCGTGCGGGAGTCGACGACGCGGTTCCCGCGGAGCCAGGACAGCTCGTCGTCGCCGAAGCGGAACCGCGAGATCAGCTCGAGGAGCCGGCCGGTGCCCGCGAGCACGCCGTAGCGGCGTCCCGGCGGGAGGCTCCGGGCGAACACCTCGAACATGCAGCGGCGGTCGGCGGTGCCGCTGCCGAGGGCGCCCTCGACCATCGTGAGCTCGTACCGGTCGGTGAGGAAGGCCGTGGAGTCCATCCGCTCAGTGTTCCACGGCCGCCCCCGCGCGCCCAGGCGCGGGTGCCGGGGCTTGCGCACGCCGCCGGGCCCGGGAACGGCGTGCGGCCGGGACCGGGCCGCAGGGCGCGGGTAGGCTGTTCCTCCGTGACGGACGCACCGCTGGGCATCTTCGACTCCGGGGTCGGCGGGCTCACCGTCGCCCGCTCCGTGATCGACCAGCTGCAGAACGAGTCGATCGTCTACCTCGGCGACACCGCGCACTCGCCCTACGGTCCCAAGCCGCTCGCCGACGTCCGCGCCTACGCCCTCGACACCCTCGACACGCTGGTCGACCAGGGCGCCAAGCTGCTCGTCATCGCCTGCAACACCGCCTCGGCCGCGATGATGCGCGACGCCCGCGAGCGCTACACGCTCGGCCGCGGCATCCCGGTGATCGAGGTCATCCAGCCCGCCGTCCGCAGCGCTGTCCGCGACACCCGCAACCGCCGCGTCGGGGTGATCGGCACGGTCGGGACGATCCGCTCCCGCGCCTACGACGACGCCTTCGTCGCCGCGCCCGACCTGCAGCTGTTCACCGCCGCCTGCCCGCGCTTCGTCGAGTTCGTCGAGGCGGGCGTCACCTGGAGCGACGAGCTGCTCGCGGTGGCGGAGGAGTACCTCGCGCCGCTCAAGGCCGCGGGGGTCGACACGCTCGTCCTCGGCTGCACGCACTACCCGCTGCTGCGCGGTGCCATCGCCTACGTGATGGGGCCGGACGTCCGCCTCGTCTCGAGCGCCGAGGAGACCGCGCTCGACGTCTACCGGACCCTCGTGGCGCACGGCCTGCAGCGCACCTCCGCCGCTCCTCCGACCTACCGGTGGGAGGAGACGGGCTCGAGCGACTTCGTCCGCCTCGCCCGCCGCTTCCTCGGCCCGGAGGTCTCGAGCGTCGACCTCGTCGAGACCGGCACCATCAACCTGCGCGAGCTCGACCGGGCCGCGCTCCCGCACGATCGAGGGAGACCCGAGTGACCGACAGCACCGCATCGAAGGCCGCGCGCAAGGACGGGCGGGCGCCCGACGAGCTGCGCACCGTGACGATCGAGCGCGGCTGGAGCACCCAGGCCGAGGGCTCCGCGCTCGTCTCGTTCGGGAACACCAGGGTGCTCTGCACCGCCTCCTTCACGAACGGCGTGCCGCGCTGGCTGCAGGGCAAGGGCAAGGGCTGGGTCACCGCCGAGTACGCGATGCTGCCCCGCTCCACCAACTCCCGCATGGACCGCGAGTCGGTCAAGGGGAAGGTCGGCGGGCGCACGCACGAGATCTCCCGGCTGATCGGCCGGAGCCTGCGCGCGGTGGTCGACACGAAGGCGCTCGGCGAGAACACCCTCGTCATCGACTGCGACGTCCTCCAGGCCGACGGCGGCACCCGCACCGCGGCGATCACCGGCGCCTACGTGGCGATGGCCGACGCGATCGAGTGGGCGCGCGGCAAGAAGTACGTGGGGCAGAAGGCGCAGCCGCTGATCGACAGCCTCTCGGCCGTGTCCGTCGGCATCATCGACGGCGTGCCGATGCTCGACCTGGCCTACGTCGAGGACGTGCGCGCCGAGACCGACATGAACGTCGTCGTCACCGGACGCGGCCTGTTCGTCGAGGTGCAGGGCACCGCCGAGGGGGCCCCGTTCGACCGCCGCGAGCTCGACGCCCTGCTCGACCTCGCGGTCGCCGGTGCCGCCGACCTCGCCCGCATCCAGGCCGAAGCGCTCGCCGCGGAGCCCGGAGCGTGAGCCTGGACCTCGTCCTCGCCACGCACAACGCGGGCAAGGTGGAGGAGTTCCGCGCCATGCTGGCCGGCGCGCTCCCCGGAGTCGGCGTCCGCGCCTACGACGGACCCGAGCCCGTCGAGGACGGCGTGAGCTTCGCCGAGAACGCGCTGATCAAAGCGCGCGCGGCGGCGGCGCACACCGGCCTCGTGGCGCTCGCGGACGACTCCGGGATCTGCGTCGACGTCCTCGGCGGCGCGCCGGGCATCTTCTCGGCCCGTTGGTCGGGACGCGCGCACGACGCGACAGCCAACCTCGAGCTCCTCCTGGCGCAGCTGCACGACGTGAAGGCGGAGCACCGCGGTGCGCACTTCAGCTGCACCATCGCCCTCGTGGTGCCGGACTCCGTGCTCCCGGGCGGACAGGAGACGGTGGTCGAGGGCCGCTGGGACGGCGCGATCGCGACGGCTCCTCGCGGTGCGAACGGCCACGGCTACGACCCGGTGTTCGTCCCCGAGGCCGGGGCGCTCACGGCGGCCGAGCTCGCTCCCGAGCAGAAGAACGCCCGGAGCCACCGCGCCCGCGCCTTCACCGCGCTGCGCGCCGAGCTCGCCGCCCTGTCCGCCCGGCTCTGACCCCGGCGGGTTCCCACCGCGGGATGTCACTCCGGTGCACGCCTGTCGGCGTGCCGCGTGCCGGAGTGGCGTCTCGCGGAGGCGGAGGTCAGGACTTCGGGTGCTTGTCGTCCAGCGTGTCGGCGTCGAGCACGTAGGCGGCCGACTCGGTCGAGTCGGTCTCGGGGTCGGCGGCGAGCTTCGCCTTGCGCTGCTGCTGGAAGAAGTGGAACAGCGTCGGCACCAGCGCGAGCACGACCGCGCCGATCAGGATCACGTCGATGTAGTGCGAGACGAAGTCGGCGACCGGCGGGATGAAGGCGAGCAGCCACCCGATCAGGGTGACCCCGCTGCCCCAGATCAGGGCGCCGATGAGGTTGTAGAGGCTGTACTTGCGGTAGTTCATGTGGGCCACGCCGGCCGCGATCGGCGCGAAGGTGCGGACGATCGGCACGAAGCGCGCGAGGATCACGGCGAGGCCGCCGAAGCGCTCGAAGAACGCGTTGGTTCGCTTCACGTTCTCGATGCTGAAGAAGCCGGACTCCTTGCGCTCGAAGATGCGCGGGCCGGCCTTGTGCCCGATCAGGTAGCCGACCTCGCCGCCGACGAAGGCCGAGAACCCGACGGCCAGGCAGATGACCCAGATCGGGACGCCGAGGCCGCCGTTCGACGCGTTCTCGTGCGCCAGCAGGCCCGTGATGATCAGCAGCGTGTCGCCCGGGAAGAGGAAGCCGATCAGCAGTCCGGTCTCGGCGAACACGATGAGGCAGACCACGAGCACGCCCCAGGGGCCGAACGAGGTCAGGATCGTCTCCGGATCGAGCCAGGGGACGAGGGCGGCGTGATTCAACGGATCTCCAGTCGACGGGGGCCGGTGGCCGGTCGGCGGTCACGCGAGCGCGCTCAGCGTACCGGCCGATCCCGTGCGGAAGGAGGGACTCGAACCCTCACGCCTCTCGGCACAGGAACCTAAATCCTGCGTGTCTGCCATTCCACCACTCCCGCGTGCGGGCTCCAGTGTAGGAGGAGGGCCCCGCGCCTCAGCCGCGGGAGGCCGCCCGGGGGAGGTACCGCGGGATCCAGCGGGCGAGCGCCCCCGCTCCGCCCAGACCGAGCACCCCCATCACGACGGCGGCGAAGGGGAGGGAGATCAGGGCGGTGAGCGCCGACACGACGATCGGGGCGGCGGCGTTGCCCGCGTCGCCGGTGAAGCGGAACGCGCCGAGGAACGGGGCCGGATCGGCGGGGGGCGCGAGATCGGCGCCGATGGTCATCAGGATCCCGGAGCCGATGCCGTTCGCGGCCGCGAGCACGCAGGCCACGGCGACGAACCAGGGCACCGGATCGAGGGCGAGCACCGAGGCGGCGAGGGCGAGGTGGCCGAGCCCGAGGCCGATCATCGAGGGGATCGCGGTGGCGCCCCGGCCGAAGCGGTCCATCAGCTGGCCGCCGGCGTAGAAGAGGGCGAAGTCGAGCGCGCCGGCGATGCCGATGATGATCGCGGTGTCGGTCTCGGCGAGCCCGATGCTCACCGCCCAGAGGGGGAGGATCAGCGTCCGGCTCGCCCGCAGCGCCCCGATCACGGCGGCGCCGGTCCCCATCCGAGCGAGGACCCCGCGGTGCTCGCGCAGCGTCCCGAGCAGCGACTGCGGCGACTCCGGGACGGTCGCCGACGCCTCCGCGGCGACCACGTCCTCCGGAGCGGCGCGGTCGGCCGCGGCCTGCGCCCGCCGCAGCACCGTCGCGGGGTCGGGCACGAGCAGCAGGACCACGACCGCCGCCACGCAGCAGACGATGTGCACCCAGAAGACGGACTCGACGGAGCCGGTGAGGTGCACCACCCCGGCCGCCAGGAACGGGCCGATCAGCCAGCCGGCGCGGAACGCCCCGGCGAGGGCGCTGAGCGCGCGGGCGCGATGCGTGATCGGGACGAACGACGTCATGAACGCGTGGCGCGCCAGCGCGAAGACCGCGGTCGCGAGGCCGATCACGAAGACGCCGATCGTCAGCCCGACCCACGACGTCGAGAGCAGGCACACCACGAGCCCGAGGATCGACGCGGCCGAGGCTCCGAGCATGGCGCCGCGCTCGCCGATCCGCGAGACGATCCAGCCGCTGGGGATGTCGCCCGCCAGCTCGCCGATCATGATCATCCCCGCCACGAGGCCCGCCAGGGCCAGCGTCGCGCCGAGGTCGCCGGCCGCGGCCGGCAGGAGGGGGATGATCGCCCCCTCGCCGATGGAGAAGAGGAGGGTGGGGAGGAAGGTCGACAGCAGCAGCGGCCCGACGGGGAAGGGGCGCGGAGCGGTGCTGGTCACCGTCCCCAGGGTACGCCCGGGCCGGAGGGCGGCCCCCGGCCCCCGGTAGTCTGGACGCACCATGCTGGACAACGACTTCACCGAGCAGATCACTGCTCTCCGCTCCACCTTCGCCGACATCCGCGCCGTCATCGACGTGGAAGGTCTCCGCTCGAAGATCGCCGAGCTCAGCGAGCAGGCCGGCGCCCCCGACCTGTGGGACGACACGGCCAACGCGCAGAAGGTGACCAGCGCCCTCAGCCACCGCCAGTCCGAGCTCGCGCGGATCACCGCGATCGACCGGCGCCTGGACGACCTCGAGGTGCTCGTCGAGATGGCGAACGAGGCCGAGGACGCCGAGTCCGAGCAGGAGGCGATCGCCGAGCTCTCCTCCCTCCAGAAGGTCATGGGCGAGCTCGAGGTGCAGACCCTGCTCGACGGCGAGTACGACGACCGACCCGCCGTGGTCACCATCCGCGCGGGAGCGGGCGGCGTCGACGCCTCCGACTTCGCCGAGATGCTCATGCGCATGTACCTCCGCTGGGCCGAGAAGCACAAGTACGCGGCGACCGTCATGGACGCCAGCTACGCGGAGGAGGCGGGCATCAAGTCGGCCACCTTCCAGATCGACGCCCCCTACGCCTTCGGCACGCTCTCGGTCGAGGCCGGCACCCACCGCCTCGTGCGGATGAGCCCCTTCGGCGCCGCGGGCAAGCGCCAGACCTCCTTCGCCGCGGTCGAGGTCATCCCGCTGATGGAGGAGGCCGGGGCGATCGAGATCCCGGACAACGACATCCGCGTGGACGTCTTCCGCTCCTCCGGCCCCGGCGGCCAGTCGGTGAACACCACCGACTCCGCGGTGCGCCTCACCCACCTGCCCACCGGCACCGTCGTGTCGATGCAGAACGAGAAGAGCCAGATCCAGAACCGCGCCGCGGCGATGCGCGTGCTCCAGTCGCGGCTCCTGCTGCTGCAGAAGGAGCAGGAGGCGGCCACCAAGAAGGAGCTCGCCGGCACCATCACCGCGAGCTGGGGCGACCAGATGCGCAGCTACGTCCTCGCTCCGTACCAGATGGTGAAGGACCTGCGCACCGACCACGAGGTCGGCAACCCCTCGCACGTGTTCGACGGCGACCTGGACGGCTTCATCGCCGCCGGGATCCGCTGGCGGAAGTCCTCCTAGCGCGGCGCGGGCGCGTCCCCACCGACGCGCCGCGCGCCCCCTCGGCGGACTCTTCGGGATCGTCGCTTACCCTCGTACCGACATGATTCGCTTCGACAACGTCTCCAAGCAGTATCGGGGCGGCACGAGACCCGCCCTCAACGCCATCGATCTCGAGATCCTCCGGGGCGAGTTCGTCTTCCTCGTCGGCGCCTCCGGCTCCGGCAAGTCGAGCTGCCTCCGCCTGATCCTCAAGGAGGAGCGCCCCTCCTCCGGGTCGATCCACGTGCTCGGGCAGAACCTCGGCAAGATCTCGAGCCGCAAGGTCCCGTACTTCCGCCGCAACATGGGCGTCGTGTTCCAGGACTTCCGGCTGCTGCCGAACAAGTCGGTCTTCGACAACGTCGCGTTCAGCCTCCAGGTGATCGGCAAGTCGAAGGGCTACATCCAGGAGGCCGTCCCGGACACGCTCAAGATGGTGGGCCTCGCGGGCAAGGCGTCGCGCCTGCCCCACGAGCTCTCCGGCGGCGAGCAGCAGCGCGTCGCGATCGCCCGCGCCGTCGTCAACAAGCCGGCCGTCCTGCTGGCCGACGAGCCCACGGGCAACCTCGACCCGACCACGAGCGCCGGCATCATGGCGCTGCTCGAGCGGATCAACGCGGGCGGCACGACCGTGATCATGGCGACCCACGAGGCCGGCATCGTCGACCAGATGAAGCGCCGCGTCATCGAGCTCTCGGCCGGCAGCATCGTCCGCGACGAGAGCCAGGGCGGCTACGGCCAGACCGAGAGCATCACCGTCGTCCACGACGGCGTCGTGGTCGTGGCGGCCGACGACCACGCGGTCGCCGAGCAGCCCGCGCCCCCGGCGATCATCGACAGCGAGCTCGCGCCCGCCGAGGTCCCCGAGATCGACCTGCGCCAGGAGGCCCCGGCCCCGCCGCCCGAGCCGGCCCGCCTCTCGCAGACCGCCGCCCAGCCCCGCGTCCCCGAGGGCCGCCGCTCCGCCGCCGTCGAGCCGGAGCGCGAGCCGGAGCCGGCCGCCGAGCCCGCCGCCGCCCCGCGCGTCGTCGAGCTGCAGAGCCAGACCGGTCCGATCTTCCTCCCCGCCGACACCGGCGCCCTGCCCGAGGAGTCGCTCGCCGCGCGCCTCGGCCTCCGCGCCCACGCGGGCGAGGGCGACGAGACCGGCGACGACCAGCAGAACGTAGGACCCGTCAAGTGAGATTCGCACTGATCTGGTCGGAGGTCGCCAGCGGCCTCCGGCGCAACGTCTCCATGGTCGTCTCGGTGATCCTGGTGACCTTCATCTCCCTCACCTTCGTCGGCACGGCGATCCTGCTCCAGATGCAGATCGGCCAGATGAAGAACTTCTGGTACGACAAGGCGCAGGTCGCGGTGTACATGTGCACCGCCACCTCCGGCGGCTCGAACTGCAGCGGCTCCGACGCCACCGCCGAGCAGATCGACGCGGTGCAGGGCCAGCTCGAGGGCGCCACGCTCGCGCCGTACATCGACCGCTCCTACTTCGAGGACCACGACCAGGCCTACGCGAACTTCCAGGAGCAGTTCGCGGGCAACCCGGTCGCCGAGTACGTCACTCCCGACCTGCTCAACCAGACCTTCTGGATTAATCTGAAGGACCCGACCCAGTCGGACGTCATCGTGGAGAGCCTGTCGAGCGTCTCGGGAGTCGAGAGCGTCACCGACCAGCGGCAGTACCTCGACCAGATCTTCTCGATCCTCAACGCGGCGAGCTACACAGCGATCGGCATCGCCGTCCTGATGCTCGTCGCGGCCGTGCTGCTCATCGCCACCACGATCCGCCTCTCGGCGTTCTCGCGGAGACGGGAGCTGGGCATCATGCGGCTCGTGGGGGCCTCGAACCGGTTCATCCAGACCCCGTTCATCCTCGAGGGGGTCTTCGCCGCGCTGGTCGGCTCGATCCTCGCGGGAGTCGCGGTGGTCGCCATCGTGCAGGTCTTCGTGCAGGGGTTCCTGGCGTACCGGATCCCGCTGACCTCCTTCGTGGGACTCGACGACGCTCTGATCGTCGTGCCGATCCTGATCGTGGTCGGCATCGTCCTGGCCGCCGTCTCGGCGAACGTCGCGATCGCGCGGTACCTGCGGGTCTGATCCCGGACCGGACGTATACTGGTGGGCTGTCTCGTTCGGGGCGGCCCACCGGTGCATCGCCCCGACGATGCCCGCCCCCTTCATCCGCTCGCGACCCGAGGAGCAGCCGTGCCCAGAGAACAGGGACAGAAGGTCGTCGCGACCAACCGCAAGGCGCGCCACGACTACCTCATCGAGGACACCTACGAGGCGGGCCTCGTGCTCACCGGCACCGAGGTGAAGTCCCTCCGGGCAGGCCGAGCCTCGCTGGTCGACGGCTACGCGTTCGTCGACGGGGGAGAGGCGTGGCTCGACGCCGTCCACATCAACGAGTGGGCCCAGGGCACCTGGACGAACCACCCGCCGCGCCGCAAGCGCAAGCTGCTGCTGCACAAGGCGCAGATCCTCAAGATCCACAACAAGGTGAAGGAGGGCGGGTACACGCTGATCCCGCTCTCGCTGTACTTCAGCGACGGCAAGGCCAAGGTCGAGCTTGCCGTGGCCAAGGGCAAGAAGGACTACGACAAGCGCCAGGTCCTCCGAGAGCGCCAGGACCGCCGCGAGGCGGACCGTGCGATGTCGACCCGCCGCCGCCTCGGCGAGTAGGCCCCGGCGGGCACTGTCCGACGGGTGCCGCGCAAGCCTCTTCTTCGCGCCCCGTGCTTTGGGAGACTGGGGCGCGTGACCTCCCCCGAGAACAGCGCCCCCGCCGCCCTGAGCGCCGCCGACGAGAAGACGCGGTGGCGCGCCTTCGCGGTGAGCGTCGGAGTCGCGGCCATCACGATCCTCGACCTCTCGAAGGTCAACGTCGGCCTGCCGTCGATCGAGCGCTCGCTCGGAGCGGACGCGAGCCAGCTGCAGCTGATCGTCGCGGGCTACGCGCTCGCCTTCGGACTGGCGCTCGTGCCGGCCGGTCGGCTGGGCGACATCCGCTCGCGCCGCCTGCTGTTCCTCATCGGGCTGACCGCGTTCACGGTGACGAGCCTGCTCTGCGCGCTCGCGCCGTCGATCGAGCTGCTCGTCGTCGCGCGCTTCCTGCAGGGCGTCGCCGCGGGCATCCAGATGCCCCAGGTCCTCGGGCTGGTGCAGCAGATGTTCACCGGCGCCGAGCGGGCCCGGGCCTTCGGGGTCTTCGGCGCGACCATCGGCCTGTCGACCGCCTTCGGCCCGACCCTCGGCGGCCTCCTGATCGCGATCGGCGGCGAGCAGGACGGCTGGCGCCTGCTGTTCTGGATGAACATCCCGCTTGGCGTCGCCGCGCTGGTCTTCGCCTGGAAGCTCATCCCGAAGAAGCGCTCGCGGCCCGAGGGAGACCGGTCCCTCGACCCGGTCGGCCTGCTCCTGCTGGCGGTCGCGATCTTCGCGTTCATGCTGCCGTTCCTGCTGACCACGGGCTCCTCCTCGGACTCGCCCTACCGCTGGTTCTGGCTGGTCCTCGCCGCGGCCGCCGCCGCCGTCTTCGTGCGCTGGGAGGCGCACTACGCCGCGTCGGGGCGGACGCCCGTCATCGACTTCCGCATCTTCCGGACCAGCTCCTACCGCAACGGCATCCTGGTCGCGACCTCCTACTTCGCCGCGATCCCGGCGACCTTCCTCCTCACCACGCTCTTCCTCCAGCAGGGGCTCGGCCTCGAGCCGGTGTTCGCCGGCATGGTGAGCATCCCGTTCGCGCTGACCTCGGCGGTGACAGCCTGGTACGGCGGCAAGCTCGTGCAGCGCTACGGCCGCGCACTGGTGGTGCTCGGCATCGTGCTCGTGGTCATCGGCTTCACGCTCGTGCTGCTCGCCGCCGAGCTCCTCCCGGCCGAGACCGCGGCCTACGGCATGGGTGCCGCGATGCTCGTCGCCGGGGCCGGCGGCGGCTTCGTCGTGTCGCCGAACCAGACGCTCACCCTCGCCGAGATCCCGCCGGCGCAGGGCGGCGTGGCGGGCTCCGTGGGCCAGCTCGGCCAGCGCGTGGGCACCGCGGTCGGCACCGCCTGCGCCTCCGCCGTCTTCTTCGCGACGCTGGCGAGCGAGCAGGGGATGGCGGAGGGGCTGGACCGCTACCACGACGCCTTCCGCAACGGCTACTTCGTCACCCTCGGGCTGATCGCGCTCGCGCTCGTGCTGGGTCTGCTCGATCTGCGCCGCCGCCGGGTGACCGCCCGCGGAGCTGAGGTAGACTAGGACCCGTAACTCCACAGTGTGCGACGAACGACCCACTCCAGCGGCCTCCGGGCCGTCGAGTGCTCGCGGGGATGATCGGTTTCGACATTGCCTGCGAAACTGCGAGAAGCGGGTCGAGGATCCAGGGTCATCTCGTCAACGATCCCTGGAAAACACAGGTGCCGAACAGAAGCGCACCGACTTCGCTCTCGCTGCCTAAGCCAGAGTAGATAGTCCGTCAGCCCGTGGGTGCGTCCTCGCCCCGGATCCTGGCGTCATCTAGAGGACTTGCTGCGTCGTTACGCCTGAGGGCGACGCGGGACTTGCACTCGGGCTGGGCCCGTCGACCGATGCGCCGATGGTAACGATCGGGGCCGAGCAGAACGCTCTCATCGGCTACACCCGTAGAAGGCGCAGAATCACAGCGATGGACGGGGGTTCGATTCCCCCCATCTCCACCACCGGTCGTCGTCGCACACTGGGAGCTCCGCTCCGCCGCCCTCACGACGGTCGCACGTCGAGCTGTCTGATCCGCCCGTAGAGGGTGAGCATCGCCAGCCGGTCGTCGTCGTCGTGCGCCGGGCCGGCGAGAGCCTGCGGCGGGGCCCAGTCCCGGTAGAGCATGCCGGGCGCCAGCACGGCGACGGTGGTGCCGGCCGGGTAGTGGGCGCTGCGGTCCACCGGCAGCTCGGCGAACGCATCGGGCAGGAGCCGGTGCAGCACCTCCAGCAGAGGACGGAGGCGTACTGCTCGCGCCTCGTGCACGGAGAGGGTCACGGCGTTCATCGCGGCGAGCGCGGCCACCAGGTGCTCGGCGGCGGCGTCGTCGTCGCACCGCTCGGTGACCAGCAGCGAGACCACACCACGCGGCTTCAGCCAGCCGAGCGTGGCGGCCTCGGCGTCGCCGTCCACCGAGACGACGCGGTCGGAGGCGTGGGCGTAGTCGTGCAGGAGCCGCGACCAGACGTCGCCCGGGCCGGGCCCGTCGACCTGCGCGACCGCCTCCGCCGCGGCGAGCAGGGAGCTCTGCCGGTGGAGCCTCGGGAACAGGCTGTCCGCCGGTCCCCAGTGCTGCTCGGCCGTGCGCGAGCGCTCGGGGGGTTCCTGATCGTGCCGGTCCTGCATGTCGACTCCTGAGCCGCCGGTCTCCGCGCCCCCTCGCGCCTGCCGGTCGTCCCTTCACCCTGCGCTCCGACGGAGCACGTGTCAATGAGCCGAACGGGGGTCGATCGGAGCCGTGGTCAGCGAGCGGAGCCGAAGAGGCTGCCGGTGGTGGAGTCGTCGGCCGGATCGAGGACCGCGCAGACGATCGTGCGGTCCCCGTGGCGCCAGCCGACCTCGGAGGGGACGAGCGAGCGGTACTCGAGGGCGGAGTCGCCGTAGGCGATCCCCATCACGGCGCCGAACTCCGGCTCGCAGCCCGCCTCGGCCTGGGCGAGCAGCGTGTTGCGGCTGGTGTAGCGGTCTCCGGGCTGCGCGAACGTGTGGAAGACCTCCAGTTCGTGCTCCTCGGCGCAGGGAACGACGTCCACGTCGGCGATGCGGTCGTCGCCCGGGTCGGCCAGGCAGTCGCCGCGCCGCAGCGAGAACACGTCGGTGACGCCGGCGGTCGCCACCGTGCCGCCCTCGTCACGCACGGCCTCCGGGCCGTCCGGCCCGACGACGGAGGAGCAGCCCGAGAGGAGCAGGAGGAGCGCCGCCGAGGCGAGCGCGGCCGTCCGGCTCCTCATCGCGGCGCCACGATCGCGAGCACCTCGTCGTGCAGCAGGCCGTTGGTGGCGACGGCGCTGCCGTGCCACGGCCCGTCCTCCCCGTCGGCGGAGGTGAAGCGGCCGCCCGCCTCCTGCACGATCGGCACCAGGGCGGCCAGGTCGTAGGGCTTCACGTCGAACTCGCCCGCACCGTCGAGGAGGCCCTCGGCGACGAGCATGTAGGGCCACGCGTCCCCGTACGCCCGGTCGCGCCAGACGGCGCCGGCGAGCTCGAGCAGCTGCGGGAGACGGCCCGCACCCTTCCACTGCTGGATGCTGTTGTAGCTGAAGGTCGCCGAGGCGAGCGTGTCGATCCCCGAGACGCGCAGCGGTCGCGGCTCGGTTCCGGCCTCCAGCTCGACGGCCCAGGCGCCGGAGCCCTCGGCCGCCCACCAGCGCGTGCCGAGAGCGGGAGCGGAGACGACTCCGACGACGGGGACGCCGTCGACCGCGAGCGCGATCAGGGTCGCCCAGATCGGGACGCCGCGGAGGAAGTGGGCGGTGCCGTCGATCGGGTCGAGGATCCACTGCCGCGAGGCCTCGCCCGAGGTGCCGAACTCCTCGCCGAGGATCGCGTCGTCCGGACGCTCGGCGGCGAGCAACGCGCGGATCGCCTCCTCGACGGCGCGGTCGGCGTCGGTGACCGGGGTGCGGTCGAGCTTCGTGTCCACGACGAGGTCGAGCGCGCCGAACCGCTCCCGCGAGATCGCATCGGCCGCGTCCGCCAGGCGGAGGGCGAGTCGGAGGTCGTCGTCGAAGCTCTGGTCACTGCTCTGCGGGGTCACGCGACCACGATACCGGTGGGTCCCGCGGAGCCTCCGATCGCTGCCGCGGGCTTTCCGTCGCACTCGATTTGACGAGACGGGGGGAGACGCTGGTAGTGTGATCCCTCGGTTCGGCACGCACGATCAGCCGGCCGGAACGCACCTCTAGCTCAATCGGCAGAGCAACTGACTCTTAATCAGTGGGTTCTCGGTTCAAGTCCGAGGGGGTGCACCACCAGCCCCGCACCTCCTCGTGAGGTGCGGGGCTTCGTCGTTCCCGGTCCGTGTCCGTTCCCGACCTCCTCCGAGCGCCCGCAGGGGGAGCGCCGGCCCGTGCTCACTCGCTGGAGGGTGCGGCGGTCGACGGGTCGAAAGGCGGCAGGACTCCGCGGAAGCCGACGCTCGTGGAGCCGATCCCGATGTCGAGCGCGTCCGAGGCCCGGGCCTGATCGGCGGCGGCGGCGGTCAGGCTCAGGGTGATGCCCGTCCGCGTGAAGGCCCGGGCGACGGTGCTCCAGGCCGGGTCGACGTCTCCGTCCGCCGACGTTAACAGGCGCCTGAGCATCCGCACGGTGTCCGGCGCAGAATGCGGACCGACCCCCGTTCGCGTGGCAGGATCTCCGTTCGCTTCCGTTTCCCCTCCAGAAAGGACCGATGTGCCCGAAGACGTCCTCCCCGTGATCGGCTCGATCGCGCTCGCCGTGGTGATCGCGGTCGTGATCGCCGTGGTCGCGACCGCCGTCGTCGCCCTCGTGCTGCGCTCGGTCGGCAAGCGCAAGACCTGGGCGCGCCTGCTGATCCGGCGTCTGCGCATCCCGTTCCGCGTGCTGCTGATGACCATCGCGGTCTGGGCCGCGCTCGCCGCCACCGTGTCGGGCGACCCCTGGCCGGGTCTCGTGCAGCGGGTGTTCCAGATCGCCACGATCGGCGCGGCGGCGTGGGTGATCGGATCCCTGTTCGTGTTCCTCGAGGACCTGGGCGCCGAGCGCTACCGGACCGACACGGCCGACAACCGCCGGGCACGCCGCCTCCGCACGCAGATGACGATCATCCGGAGGGTCGCCGTGGCTGCCGTCGTGGTCATCGCGATCGGCGCCTCGCTGCTGACCTTCCCCGAGGCCCGCACGGCCGGTGCGAGCCTCCTGGCCTCGGCCGGCGTGCTCTCGATCGTGGCGGGCCTGGCCGCGCAGTCGAGCCTCACGAACATCTTCGCCGGGATGCAGCTCGCCTTCAGCGACGCCATCCGCCTGGACGACGTGGTGATCGTCGAGACCGAGTGGGGGCGGATCGAGGAGATCACGCTGACCTACGTCGTCGTCCACCTCTGGGACGACCGCCGCCTGGTGCTGCCCACGAACTACTTCACGACCCAGCCGTTCCAGAACTGGACCCGCACCGGGTCCGAGCTGCTCGGCGCCGTCGAGCTCGACCTGGACTGGCGGGTGAGCCCCGAGCAGATGCGCGACGAGCTGCACCGCATGCTCGAGGAGACGGACCTCTGGGACCGGCGCACCAGTGTCCTGCAGGTGACCGACGCGACGGGCGGCTTCGTCCGGATTCGGGTGCTCGTCACCGCGAAGGACGCGCCGACGCTCTTCGACCTGCGCTGCTACGTGCGCGAGCGGCTCGTCTCGTGGCTGCACGAGAACGACCCCGTCGCCCTGCCGCGTCAGCGCGTCGAGATGGAGCGGGAGCCCGCTCCCGCCGTGACCCCGCGCCGGCACGGGTCCTCCGCCCCGGACAACCTGTTCTCGGGCGACGAGCGCTCGAACGAGCGGGGGGCGATGTTCACAGGTCTCATCGACCTGCGGGACACCCCGAAGCGGGACACCCCGAAGCGGGAGCTGCCGCCGCGGGACTGACTCCTGCGAGGACGCCGCTCCCACGGCCGCGCCCGGGGTGCGCGCGGCGAGCGGCGTCCCGCAGGGCGGTCAGCGGTTCACAGAGCTCATGTCGGCGTAGCGGTCGCCGACGGGGGCCTCGAGCGCGCCGAGGACGTCGAGCTGCTCCGCGGTCAGCACGAGGGCGTCCGCGGCCGCGTTCTCCTCGATGCGCGAGACGCGCTTGGTGCCCGGGATCGGAGCGATGTCCTCGCCCTGGGCGAGCAGCCAGGCGAGCGCCACCTGCGCGGCCGTCGCGTCCGCCTCTGCCGCCACCCGGTCGACGGCCTCCACGATGCGGAGGTTCGCCTCCAGCGCTCCGTCGGCGAAGCGGGGGTTGTCGCGGCGGAAGTCGTCGCTGCCCAGCTCGGCGACCGAGCGGATGCTGCCCGTGAGGAAGCCGCGGCCCAGCGGCGAGTACGGGACGAAGCCGATGCCGAGCTCGCGGAGGACCGGCAGCACCTCCGCCTCGGGGTCGCGGGTCCAGAGCGAGTACTCGGACTGCACAGCGGTGACCGGGTGCACGGCGTGAGCGCGCCGGATCGTCGCTGGCGCCGCCTCCGAGAGGCCGTAGCCGCGGAGCTTGCCCTCCTGGATCAGCTCCGCGAAGGCCCCGGCGGTCTCCTCGACCGGGACGCCCGGGTCCATGCGGTGCTGGTAGTAGAGGTCGATGCGGTCGGTGCCGAGGCGCGCGAGCGAGCCCTCGACGGCGAGCCGCAGGTTCTCCGGGGAGCCGTCGAGTCCGCGGCCCCCGTCGCCGCGGTGGCGGATCATGCCGAACTTGCTCGCCAGCACCACCTCGTCGCGGCGGCCTGCCAGCGCGCGGCCGAGCAGCTCCTCGTTGGTGTACGGGCCGTAGATCTCGGCGGTGTCGAGGAACGTGACGCCGAGCTCGAGGGCGCGGTGCACGGTGCGGATCGACTCCGCGTCGTCGGTGCCGGCGCCGGTGTAGAACGCCGACATGCCCATCGCGCCGAGACCGAGGCGCGAGACCTCGAGAGCGGCGACGTCGGATCCGAGGGTGATCGTCTTCATCCGTGGGTGGTCCTCTCCTGGTACGCCGCGATCTTGATGTCGATCGCGGCGAGGCTGGCGTGTGTCCGGGCGAGCTGCGCCTCGACCTCCTCGCGGTGCGTCCGGAGCAGCGCGAGGCGCTCCGGCTCAGTGGCGGGCCCGATCCGGAGGAGCCGGGCGTACTCGCGGATCCTCGCGATCGGCATCCCGGTCGCGCGGAGCTTGGTGAGGAAGTCGACCCAGCCGACGTCGGCCGGCCGGTAGCGGCGGTGCTGCGACGAGGCGCGCTCGACCGGGTCGAGCATGAGCCCGGCGCGCTCGTAGTAGCGCAGGGTGTGCACGGTGAGACCGGTGACGGCGGCGACCTGCGAGATCGACAGCACCTCCGGCTCGGCCGGGGCGGCGGTGGCGGTGGACATGGCGTCAACCTACGACTTCGAGTGCGCTCGAGGTCAAGCGGGAGCGGGCGACTCAGCCGACCTCGCGGCTGAAGCCCAGGAGGGCCTCGGCGATGCGGGCGTCCGCCTCCTCGTGGCTGATGGTCGCCTCGCCGTCGCCCGCCTGCGGCCCGTACCAGCCGAAGTCGGCGTGGTTGGCGCCGTCGATCTCGACGAGGTCGGCGGAGGAGGGCAGCCGGACGCTCGCGTCGGCGACCTTCTCCGGCGTGCTGAGCCCGTCCTCCGATCCGCTGACACTGAGGACGGGGAGCCCGGAGCCCGAGAGGTCGTTCGCGCAGTAGCTGCCGAGCAGCACCAGGCCCGCCACCGCCGGGTCCTCGGCCCACTGGCAGGCCTTCACGCCGCCGAGGGAGTGGCCGCCGACGAGCCAGCGGTCGACGCCCTCGGCCTGGCTGGTGAAGGTCTCGAGCGAGCGGAGATCGAAGAAGGCCAGGTGCAGGATCGGCCGCGTGATCACGACGGTCGCCCCGGCCTCGACCAGCGGAGCCAGGGTCGCCTCGTAGGAGGAGGCGTCGACCTTCGCTCCGGGGATGAAGACCAGGCCCGTGCCGGCCAGCTCGCCGGTCGAGGTCGGCGTCATCACGAGCGCGTCGTCCGTGCGCTCGACCGCGATCGCCGGATCGGCGCGCACGCGGGCGAGGGCGTCCTCGTCGGGGCCGCTGACGATCGAGCTCCAGGTGCGGAAGCCGAGGACCGCGACTCCGAGGACTCCGCCGACGCTCGCGACAACGACGCGGCGGCGCCTCATCGGGCTGCCGCGATCGCGTCGGCCGCCTGCACCAGGGCGAGGTGGGAGAGGGCCTGGGGAGTGTTCCCCGCGTGCCGGCGGCCCTCGACGTCGTACTCCTCCGAGAGGAGCCCCACGTCGTTGCAGAGCCCGACGAGCCGGTCCATCAGGGTCCGCGCGTCGTCGATCCGGCCGGAGTCGGCGTACTGCCGGACGAGCCAGAAGGAGCAGGCGAGGAACGGGTGCTCGCCGCCGGCGAGGCCGTCGACCGAGGACTCGGTCCGATAGCGGTGCAGCAGGCCGTCCTGCAGGAGCACGCGCTCCAGCTCGGCGACGGTGCCCAGCATCCGCGGGTCGTCGGCGGGGACGAAGCCGACCATCGGCAGCACGAGGAGCGACGCGTCGACCTCGGGCGAGCCGTAGGACTGCACGAAGTGGCCGCGCTCGGCGTCGAAGCCCTGGGCCTCGATCTCGGCGCGCACCTCGTCGCGGAGGCGCTCCCAGGTCTCGACCGGACCGGGCAGGCCGGTCTCGCGCACGGCGCGGACGCCCCGATCGAGCGCGGCCCAGATCATGACCCGCGAGTGCGTGAAGTGCCGCGGCTCGCCCCGGATCTCCCAGATGCCGTTGTCCGGCCGCTGCCAGTTGGTCTCGACGAAGCCCAGGAGCGCGCGCTGGAGCGGCCAGGAGAACTCCGTCTCGTCCACTCCGGCCACGCGGGCCTCGTGCAGAGCGACCATCACCTCGCCGATCACGTCCGCCTGGTACTGGTCGACGGCGGCGTTCCCGATCCGCACGGGGGAGGCGCCGTCGTAGCCGGGCAGGCTCGGCATCTCCCGCTCGGGCAGGTCGCGCTCGCCGGCGAGGCCGTACATGATCTGCACGTCCTCCGGCGCGCCCGCGACCGCGCGGAGCAGCCAGGCCCGCCACTTCTGCGCCTCCTGCTCGAACCCGTGCGCGAGCAGGGCCTGCAGGGTGAGCGAGGCGTCGCGGAGCCAGACGTAGCGGTAGTCCCAGTTGCGGGCGCCGCCGAACTGCTCCGGGAGCGAGGTGGTCGCCGCCGCGACGATGCCGCCGGTCTCGTCGTCGGTCAGGGCGCGGAGGGTGAGCAGCGAGCGGACGACGGCGTCGCGGTGCGGCCCGTCGTAGTCGATCGCCGACGCCCACTCGGACCACCAGGAGAGCGTGCGCTCCAGCGCGCGGTCGACGTCGAGGCGCTTCGGCGCCCGCTGGTGCGAGGGGAACCACGCCATCGAGAGGTCGACGACCGCGTCCGCGTCGACGTCGAACTCCGCCGCGTGGGCGTGGTCGACGGCCTTCAACCGCACTCCGCGCACCACGACCGCGTCGGGCCCGGCGACGGCGACGAGCAGCGGATCCTCGTCCGTCCCCTCCTGCCGCACCCACGGCATGGTGCGGGCGTAGTCGAAGCGGATGCGCAGCTCCTGCCGCATCCGGACGGTCCCCGACACTCCGCGCACCCGGCGCACCAGCTCGGCGCGCTCGTCGCGCAGCGGCATCACGTCGACCACCTCGACGACGCCGGTGGGCGTCGTCCACCGGGTGACCAGCGCGAGCGTGTCGCCGAGGTAGTGGCGCTCGCTCGTCGCCTCCCCGTCCACCGGCCGGAGCGACCAGCGCCCCTGGTCGTCGCCGCCGAGGAGGGCGCCGAAGACGGAGGCGGAGTCGAAGCGCGGCAGGCACAGCCAGTCGATCCCCCCGTCGCGGGAGACGAGAGCGGCCGTGCGGCAGTCGGAGAGGACGGCGTAGTCCTCGATCGGGGAGACCATGCGGCGATCCTCTCAGGTGCGGCTGTGGCCTCCCAGTCAAGGCGGAGCGGGGCTCTTCAGCGCCGCCGTAGGGTGAGCCGCATGGCACAGACCGTCTCGACCCTGCTCATCCTCGGAGCGACGGGGGACCTGTCCTCGCGGCTCCTCCTCCCCGCCGTCGGCCAACTGCTGACCCGCGAGACCGACCGGCGGGTCCACCTCGTCGGCGCGGGACGCGAGGACTGGACCCAGGAGCACTGGCACGAGGTGCTGACCGCCTCCTTCGCCACCGTCGAGGCGCAGGGCGAGGGCGTGGACGCGCTCACCTCCGGCACGCGCTACCAGCAGGTCGACGTCACCGATCCGGAGGCGCTCGCCGCACTGCTCGCGAGCTGCGCCGGTCCGGTGGCGGTCTACTTCGCCCTCCCGCCGGCGATCGCGGCGAAGGCCTGCGAGGCGCTCGCCGCCCACGACCTGCCGGAGGGCACCGTGCTGGCGCTGGAGAAGCCGTTCGGGACCGACGAGGCGAGCGCGCACGCCCTCAACCAGCGCCTCGCCGCGCTGGTCCCCGAGGACCGCATCCACCGCGTCGACCACTTCCTCGGCCGCGCGACCGTGATGAACGTGCTCGGCCTGCGCTTCGCGAACCGGATCCTCGAGCCGCTGTGGTCGGCCGAGCACATCGAGAGCGTCGAGATCGTCTACGACGAGCAGCTGGCCCTCGAGGGGCGGGCGAGCTACTACGACGGCGCGGGCGCGCTGACCGACATGATCCAGAGCCACCTGCTGCAGGTCCTCGCGGTGATCGCGATGGAGCCGCCGTCCTCGCTCGACGCGGCCGACCTCCGGGACGCGAAGTCGATCGTCCTGCGCGCCACCCGCCTGCACGGCGACGACCCCGCCGCGAGCTCGCGCCGCGCCCGCTACACGGCGGGGACGATCGACGGACGCGAGCTGCCCGCCTACGCGGATGAGAAGGGCGTGGACGCCGCTCGCCGGACCGAGACGCTGGCCGAGCTGGTCGTCGAGATCGACACCTGGCGCTGGGCCGGCGTGCCGTTCACCCTCCGCTCCGGCAAGGCGCTCGGGGAGCGGCGGCGCGAAGTGGTCATCCGCTTCAAGCCGGTGCCGCACCTGCCCCGCGGCTTCGTCGGCACCGAGGCGCCGTCCGTGCTGCGGCTGTTCCTCGCGCCCGACCAGATGTCGCTCGAGCTGAACATCAACGGCCCCGGCGACCCGTACACGCTCGAGCGCGCCTCGCTGGAGGCGACCTTCGGTGCGGGCGAGCTGCTGGCGTACGGCGAGGTCATCTCGGGGATCCTCGACGACGACCCGTCGCTCTCGGTCCGCGGAGACGCCGCCGAGGAGTGCTGGCGCATCGTGCAGCCCGCGATCGACGCCTGGCACGCGGACCGGGTGCCGCTCGACGAGTACCCGGCGGGCAGCGAGGGACCCGGGAGCTGGCCGACGCTCTGACGGGCGGCCGGGGGAGGGGCGGCCGCGGGGGATCTCGAGGCGGCGGCTGCGCCGCCTCCTCGATCAGCGGGAAGCGCGACGTCGCTCGTCGGGTCGGCCGGAGGGCGAGCCCGCCGGCCGACCGCTCGGGTCAGGAGCGGGTCGCGACGGGGGTGTCGACGGCGACGTCGGCGGGGGCCGGCTCCGCCCAGACGGCGATCGGCTTCGGCTCCCAGGTGAGGGCGGCCGGCTCCACCGGGGGAGTGGAGGCGCGCATCACGGGGATCGCCTCGGTGACCGGGGACGACGTCCGCTCGGCGCCGGCGCGGAGCTGCTCCTCCTGGATGGCGGCGGAGAGCTCGTGGGCGAGGGAGCGCGCGAGCATCCCGTGGAAGATCGGGTCGCGGTCGTCGTGGCTGCGGCGCGTGACGACCCAGGCGCCCTCGGATCCGACGAAGGCCGCGAGCCGCTCGTGGACGACGGCGAAGAGCTCGTCCTGCGTGAGGACGGGGGCCGCCTCGACGACCTCGGGGGCCGCCTTGCGACGCCTCAGACGAAACCTCATGACGAACCCCGTTTCCCGTGCCGGCAGCGACTGGGAACAGTGTCGCCGCCACCGGGTCGGGAGACCGGCTGACACGCCGCCCCGCGGGGAGGCGGCGCGTCAGGAGGGCCTAGCGGTCGCGCTTCCTGCCGCGCTCCTCCTTGACGATCTCCTTCGAGTCGTAGGACACGGAGCCCAGGGCGACGGTGACCGAGATGGCCCAGCTGACCCACTGGAGGGCCAGGCGCCAGTCGCGCGGGCCCTTGCGCGTGGTCTGCAGGATCGACCAGCCGCCGACGATCGCGCTGATGACGCTGGAGTTGAGGATGAACTTGCGCATGCGTGTGCCTCCCGTGTTCACCCCGACGCTAGCGGGTGCGAAAGCTCTCAGAGGAACGCTTGACAGCACCGAGGGGTTGTCCCGCTACGGTGGACCGCCGCCGGGACCCGAATCCTCGAGCCGGGGCACACCGAGGAGAACGGGAACGACATGCGCACGGCTGTGATCGGGGCGGTGCTGCTCGTCGTCGGGGCGGTGGCCGTCGTCACGGGGGTCCTCCCGATGGACGCGCTGGGCGAGCTGGTCGAGCGGACGGCGCCGATCCTCGGCTTCGTGGTCGCGGTGACCGTGGTCGCCGAGCTGGCCTCCGAGGCCGGCGTCTTCACCGTGGTCGCCGAGCGCTCCGCCGAGTGGGGCCGCGGGCGGACCGCGGTGCTCTGGCTGCTGGTGGTGGCGATGGCCGTCGTCAGCACGGTGTTCCTCTCGCTCGACACGACCGCCGTGCTCCTGACCCCGGTCGTGGTCCTGCTCGCGGCGCACGTGCGCGTCCCGCCCCTGCCGTTCGCGATGGCCACGGTCTGGCTGGCGAACTGCGCCTCCCTCCTCCTCCCCGTCTCGAACCTCACCAACCTGCTCGCGCAGCGGCGCCTGGGGGTCGAGGGCCCCTTCGCCTTCGCCGCGCTGACCGCGGTGCCCGCGCTCGTCGCGGCCGTCGTGCCCGTGCTGATCCTCGCGATCCGCTACCGGCGCGAGCTGGCCGGGCGCTACACCCCGGGGGAGCGGACGCCGGTGGAGGACCGGGTGCTGCTCATCGGCGCGGGGACCGTCGTGGCGCTGCTCCTGCCGGCGCTCGTCTCGGGCCTCGAGGTGTGGATCCCGGCGACGGTCGCCGCGGTCGCGCTGATCGTCCTCTTCGCGGTGCGCCGTCCCGCGGCGCTCACGCCCGCCCTCCTGCCGTGGCAGCTCGTCGTGTTCGCGTCGGGCCTCTTCGTGGCGATGGAGGCGGCGCACCAGCTCGGGCTGGGCGCGGCGCTCGCCGTGGTCGCGGGGGAGGGGAGCGGGACGCTCGACCTGCTGCGCCTCGCTGGCTCCGGCGCGGTCGCCTCCAACCTGGTCGACAACCTGCCCGCCTACCTCGCCCTCGAGCCCGTCGCGGCGGATCCGCTCCGACTGATCGCCCTGCTGATCGGCGTGAACGCCGGACCGCTGATCACCCCGTGGGCCTCGCTCGCCACCCTGCTCTGGCACCAGAGGCTGACCGCGCTGGGCGTGCACGTCTCGTGGCGCCAGTACGCGCTCCTCGGACTCGTCGCGGTCGTCCCGACGGTGGGCGGAGCGACGCTCGCCCTCGCCCTCGTGCAGGGCTGACCCGCCGTCCCCCGTGCGGGGCCGGCTGATAGCCTCGACGGGCACGACGACGGCTCGACCGACGAAAAGGGACCACCATTCCTCCGCACTCCGCCTCCGCCTCCTCCGCCGCTGACAGGACCGACGCCGGGACCTCGGGAGGGACAGAGCGCAACGCGTTCGTGGTCGTCTCGAACCGCCTCCCGGTGGACCGCGTCGTGGCCGAGGACGGCACCGCGTCCTGGAAGACCTCGCCCGGCGGGCTGGTCACCGCGCTCGAGCCGGTGATGCGCGCGAACGAGGGCGCCTGGGTCGGCTGGCCCGGCGTGGCCGATGAGGAGGTCGCCCCGTTCGTCGACAACGGCGTGCAGATCGTCCCCGTCGCCCTCAGCGCGCAGGAGCTCGAGGACTACTACGAGGGCTTCTCGAACGACACGCTCTGGCCGCTGTACCACGACGTGATCGCGCCCCCGACCTACCACCGCGACTGGTGGGACGCCTACGTGCGGGTCAACCAGCGCTTCGCCGAGGCGGCCGCGGCCGTGACGGAGGAGGACGGCGTGGTCTGGGTCCAGGACTACCAGCTCCAGCTCGTGCCCAAGATGCTGCGGGAGCTCCGGCCCGACGTCACGATCGGCTTCTTCAACCACATCCCGTTCCCGCCCTACGGGATCTTCGCGCAGCTCCCGTGGCGCCGGCAGATCGTCGAGGGCCTGCTCGGCGCCGACGTGATCGGCTTCCAGCGCCAGGGAGACGCGGGCAGCTTCCTCCGCGCGGTCCGGCGCCTGCTGGGCTACGACACCCGCAGCACGGTCGTCGAGGTCCCGGTCGAGGAGGAGGCCGTCGGCGGCACCCGCCGCGTCAACCGCTCGCGGCGCGGGGCGAGCGTGCGCCCGGTCGTCGCCCGGCACTTCCCGATCTCGATCGACTCCGCGTCGTTCGAGGCGATGGCGCGCACCCCCGAGATCCAGGCCCGCGCCGCCGAGATCCGCGCCGAGCTGGGCAACCCCGCGACGATCATGCTCGGCGTCGACCGGCTCGACTACACCAAGGGGATCGGCCACCGCCTGAAGGCCTTCGGCGAGCTCCTGGCGGACGGCCGCCTCACCTCCGAGGACGCGGTGCTGGTCCAGGTCGCGAGCCCGAGCCGCGAGCGCGTGGACACCTACCGGCAGCTGCGCGACGACATCGAGCTGCAGGTCGGCCGGATCAACGGCGACTACAGCACGCTCGGGCACCCGGCGATCAGCTACCTCCACCACGGCTACCCGCGCGAGGAGATGGTGGCGCTCTACCTCGCCGCCGACGTCATGCTCGTCACGGCGCTGCGCGACGGGATGAACCTCGTCGCGAAGGAGTACGTCGCGTCCCGCTTCGACAACGACGGCGTGCTCGTGCTGAGCGAGTTCGCCGGAGCGGCCGACGAGCTCAAGCAGGCCGTGCAGGTGAACCCGCACGACATCGCGGGGCTGAAGGACGCGATGGAGGCCTCGGCGCGGATGCCGCGCGTCGAGCGCACCCGGCGCATGCGCGCGCTCCGTCGCCGCGTGCTCGAGAACGACGTGGCGCGCTGGTCCGAGTCGTTCCTCTCCGCTCTCGCGGAGCACGCGGCCGGCCAGCAGCTCGACGTGCGGCCCGCCGCCCGCGGGCAGGAGGCGCCGCACGGCCAGGAGGCCGAGCACCGCGACGACGCGGCCCACGGACAGGCGGCCGAGCTCGAGCGGGAGGCCGCCGACGACCGCGAGCTCGACGGCGGCGCGCGATGAGCGAGGGAGTGCCCGAGCGGCTCGCGGCGGCGCTGCGGGAGCTCGCCGCGACCGACCGGCTCCTGGTGGCCCTCGACTTCGACGGCACCCTCGCGCCCGAGGTCGACGACCCCGCCCGCGCGCGGGCGCTCCCCGAGGCGCGCGAGGCCGTGCTGCGGCTCCTCGCCCTCCCCGGCACCCGGGTCGCGCTGGTCTCCGGCCGGGCGCTCGGGAGCCTGGAGGAGGTCTCGCAGCTGCCGGACGAGGCGCTGCTGGTCGGCTCCCACGGCATCGAGATCCGCCTCGACCCCGAGGAGGACGCGGTCCGGCTCGACGACGACGAGCTCGAGAAGGTGGGAGTGCTCGAGGACGTCCTGAAGGGGATCGCCCGCGGGATCGACAACGTCTGGATCGAGGACAAGCCCGCCGGCTTCGCCCTGCACACCCGCCTCGCGACCGAGCGCCACAGCCGCGTCGCCCACGTCGTCGCCCTCTCCGAGGCGCGCGCCGAGGTGCAGGGGGTCACCGTCCGCGAGGGCAAGAACGTCCTGGAGTTCTCGGTCCGCTCGACCACCAAGGGCGAGGCCGTGCAGCACCTCCGCCGCTACACCGGCGCGACCGCCGTGCTCTACGCGGGCGACGACGTGACGGACGAGGACGCCTTCGCGGTCCTCGGCTCCGGCGACGTCGGCATCAAGAGCGGCGAGGGCACCACCGCGGCCTCCTACCGGGTCCGCGGCCCCGAGCAGGTCGCGCACGCGCTCCGGCTGCTGGCCGACCTGCGCGCGGAGTAGCAGCCCCCTTCCGGCGGTCAGCGCAGGCGGGTCCCGGATCGCCGACTCGCCGAGGACGGCCGTCCGCCGACGCGGGGAGCGGCCGTTCGCGACGAGTCGGAGATCCGCGGGGACGTCCGCATCCGGTGCCGCTGCCGGAGGCCGGGGCAGGAACGGGTGCGCGGGCCGGTCCGGGTCCGCCCGGCGAGCAGGGGCACTGCGCGCGAGGCGGTAGCCTCATCGCATGCCGGAAATCGATTGGAAGCCCCGCTCGCGCACCGTCACGGACGGCATCGAGGCCACGACGTCGCGCGGGATGCTGCGGGCGGTCGGGATGGGCGATGACGACTGGGAGAAGCCCCAGATCGGCATCGCGTCCTCGTGGAACGAGATCACCCCCTGCAACCTCTCGCTCGAGCGCCTCGCGCGCTCCGCGAAGGAGGGCGTGCACTCCGGCGGCGGCTACCCGCTCCAGTTCGGCACCATCTCCGTCTCGGACGGCATCTCGATGGGCCACGAGGGCATGCACTTCTCGCTCGTCTCCCGCGAGGTCATCGCCGACTCCGTCGAGACCGTGATGATGGCCGAGCGCCTGGACGGCACCGTCATGCTGGCCGGCTGCGACAAGTCGCTGCCCGGCATGCTGATGGCCGCGGCCCGCCTCGACCTCGCCGCCGTGTTCGTCTACGCCGGCTCGATCGCCCCGGGCTGGGTCAAGCTCTCGGACGGCACCGAGAAGGACATCACGATCATCGACTCCTTCGAGGCCGTCGGCGGCGTCAAGGCCGGGATCATGTCCGAGGAGGACGCCAAGCGCATCGAGTGCGCCTTCGCCCCGGGCGAGGGATCCTGCGGCGGCATGTACACCGCCAACACCATGGCCAGCGTGGCCGAGGCGCTCGGCATGAGCCTGCCCGGCTCCGCCTCGCCCGCCGCCGCCGACCGCCGCCGCGACTACTTCGCCCGCAAGTCCGGCGAGGCCGTCGTCGAGCTGCTGCGCAACGGCACCACGGCCCGCGACATCCTCACCAAGGAGGCGTTCGAGAACGCGATCGCGGTGGCGATGGCCTTCGGCGGGTCGACCAACGTCATCCTGCACCTGCTCGCGATAGCCAACGAGGCCGAGGTCGACCTCACGATCGACGACTTCAACCGCATCGGCGACACGATCCCGCACATCGGCGACCTCAAGCCCTTCGGCAAGTACGTCATGAACGACGTCGACCGCCACGGCGGCGTCCCGGCCGTGATGAAGGCGCTCCTGGACGCCGGGCTGCTCCACGGCGACTGCCTGACGGTCACCGGGAGGACGGTCGCCGAGAACCTCGCCGCGATGGACATCGCACCGCTGGACGGCGAGGTCATCCGCACCCTCGACAACCCGATCCACGCGACCGGCGGGCTCACCATCCTCAAGGGCTCGCTCGCCCCCGAGGGCGCGGTCGTCAAGACCGCCGGCTTCGACGCCTCCGTCTTCGAGGGTCCGGCCCGCGTGTTCGAGCGCGAGCGCGCCGCGATGGACGCCCTGACCGAGGGCCGGATCGAGAAGGGCGACGTGGTGGTCATCCGCTACGAGGGCCCCAAGGGCGGCCCCGGCATGCGCGAGATGCTCGCCATCACCGCCGCCATCAAGGGGGCCGGGCTCGGAAAAGATGTACTACTGTTGACGGACGGACGATTCTCAGGCGGCACAACCGGCCTGTGCATCGGCCACATAGCTCCCGAATCGGTGGACGCAGGTCCCATCGCATTCGTTCGCGACGGAGACCCGATTCGGGTCGACATCGCCGCTCGCTCGATCGACCTACTCGTCGACGAGTCCGAGCTCGCCGCCCGCCGAGAAGGCTGGGCCCCTCTCCCTCCGCGCTACACCCGCGGTGTCCTCGCCAAGTACGCCAAGCTCGTCCGCTCGGCAGCCGAGGGCGCCGTCACCGGGTGACCCGGCCCGCTCCGGCCGGCCGCGCACTCGCGTTCCCTGGCACTCGCCTCCGGCTCTGCCCGCCGCCGCACCACCTCCTGAAGGAATCGACACCCGCATGACCCCGGATCCGTCCGCCGTGCAGCCCGCACCGACGCCCCAGCCACCCCGACCCGCCCACGCTCCCGGGGCCGCCCCCGCGGCCGAGGTCCTCACCGGAGCGCAGGCGGTCGTCCGCTCGCTCGAGATGCTCGGGATCGAGGACGTCTTCGGCCTGCCCGGCGGCGCGATCCTCCCGGTCTACGACCCGCTGATGGACTCCTCGAAGATCCGGCACATCCTGGTCCGCCACGAGCAGGGCGCCGGCCACGCCGCCGAGGGCTACGCCTCGGCGACCGGCAGGCTCGGCGTCTGCATCGCGACCTCGGGCCCCGGAGCGACCAACCTGGTCACCGCGATCGCGGACGCCTACATGGACTCGGTTCCGATGCTCGCGATCACCGGCCAGGTGTTCTCGACGCTCATGGGGACCGACGCGTTCCAGGAGGCGGACATCGTCGGCATCACGATGCCGATCACGAAGCACTCCATCCTCGTGACGCGCCCCGAGGACATCCCCTCGGCCCTCGCCTCCGCCGCGCTGATCGCCACCACCGGCCGCCCCGGCCCCGTGCTGGTCGACATCACGAAGGACGCGCAGCAGGACCAGGCGCCGTTCCTCTGGCCGCCGAAGATCGACCTGCCCGGCTACCGTCCGGTCACGAAGGCCCACGGCAAGCAGATCCAGGCCGCGGCCCAGCTGCTGGTCGAGTCGCGGAAGCCGGTGCTCTACGTGGGTGGCGGCATCATCCGCGCCCGCGCGGCCGCCGAGCTGAAGGCGTTCGCCGAGGCCTGCGGCGCTCCCGTGGTGACCACGCTGATGGCGCGCGGAGCGTTCCCGGACTCGCACGAGCAGCACCTGGGCATGCCCGGAATGCACGGCACCGTCCCCGCGGTGCTCGCGCTGCAGGAGGCGGACCTGATCCTCGCGCTGGGCTCGCGCTTCGACGACCGCGTGACCGGCAAGGCGGCGCTCTTCGCGCCCCACGCCAAGGTCGTGCACGTCGACAT
The DNA here is from genome assembly GCF_002932195.1 of Rathayibacter sp. AY1C4. Lineage (NCBI taxonomy): Bacteria > Bacillati > Actinomycetota > Actinomycetes > Micrococcales > Microbacteriaceae > Rathayibacter > Rathayibacter sp. AY1C4. The sequence goes on from NZ_PSWE01000006.1 coordinate 74,933, forward strand.
CGATCCGGCCGAGATCTCCAAGATCCGCACCGCCGACGTGCCGATCGTGGGCGACCTGAAGGACGTCCTCCCGGACCTCACCGACGCGTTCGCCAAGGCCTCCGCCGACGGCCGCGCCGACACCTCCGAGTGGTGGAGCTACCTCAAGGGCCTGCAGACGGAGTTCCCGCTCGGCTACACCGAGCCGAACGACGGCCTGCTCTCGCCGCAGTACGTCATCAAGCGCATCGGCGAGATCACCGGCCCCGAGGGCGTCTTCGCCTCCGGCGTCGGCCAGCACCAGATGTGGGCGGCGCAGTTCATCAAGTACGAGCGCCCCAACTCGTGGCTGAACTCCGGCGGCGCCGGCACCATGGGCTACTCCGTGCCCGCGGCGATGGGCGCCAAGGTCGGCGAGCCCGAGCGCACCGTGTGGGCGATCGACGGCGACGGCTGCTTCCAGATGACCAATCAGGAGCTCGCCACCTGCACGATCAACGACATCCCGATCAAGGTCGCGGTGATCAACAACTCCTCGCTCGGCATGGTGCGCCAGTGGCAGACCCTGTTCTACGAGGGCCGCTACTCCAACACCGACCTCAACACGGGTCACGACACCGTCCGGGTGCCCGACTTCGTGAAGCTCGCCGACGCCTACGGCGCGCTCGGCATCCGCGTCACGAAGCCGGAGGAGATCGACGACGCCATCCGCCTCGCCATCGCCACCAACGACCGGCCCGTGGTGATCGACTTCGTCGTCAGCCGCGACTCCATGGTCTGGCCGATGGTCCCGCAGGGCGTCTCCAACAGCTACGTCCAGTACGCCCGAGACCACAGCCCGACCTGGGACGACGAGGAGTAGACCCGCATGACGCACCACGTTCTCTCCCTGCTCGTCGAGGACAAGCCGGGACTGCTCACCCGTGTCGCCGGGCTGTTCGCCCGCCGCGGCTTCAACATCGAGTCGCTGGCGGTCGGTCCGACTGAGCTGGCCGGGCTCTCGCGCATCACGGTCGCCGTGGACGTCGAGGACCTGCCGCTCGAGCAGGTCACGAAGCAGCTCAACAAGCTCGTTAACGTGATCAAGATCGTCGAGCTCGACACCGACCAGTCGGTCCAGCGCGAGCACCTGCTCGTCAAGGTCCGCGTCGACAACGTCACGCGCTCGCAGGTGCTCGAGGCCGTCACGCTCTTCCGCGCCCGCGTGGTCGACGTCGCGACGGACGCCCTGGTGATCGAGGTCACCGGCGACACCGGCAAGACCAACGCGTTCCTGCGGGTGATCGAGCCCTACGGCATCAAGGAGATCGCGCAGTCGGGCCTGCTCGCCATCGGGCGCGGCTCCAAGTCGATCACCGAGCGCGTCTTCAAGAACTGACCGCGAACTCTCCACTACAGAAAAGGACTCACCACGTGACCGAGCTCATCTACGACGCCGACGCCGACCTCTCCATCATCCAGTCCAAGAAGGTCGCGATCGTCGGCTACGGCTCGCAGGGCCACGCGCACGCGCAGAACCTCCGCGACTCCGGCGTCCAGGTCGTCATCGCGCTGAAGGAGGGGTCGAAGTCGACCGCCAAGGCCGAGGACGACGGCTTCGAGGTCAAGAGCGTCGCCGACGCCGCGGCCTGGGCCGACCTGATCATGATCCTCGCGCCGGACCAGCACCAGCGCGCGATCTACAGCGAGCAGATCGCCTCCGCGCTGACCGAGGGCAAGACCCTCGCCTTCGCGCACGGCTTCAACATCCGCTTCGGCTACATCGAGGCGCCCGCGGGCGTCGACGTCATCCTCATCGCGCCGAAGGCCCCCGGCCACACCGTGCGCCGCGAGTTCGTCGCCGGCCGCGGCATCCCGGACATCATCGCCGTCGAGAACGACGCGACCGGCACCGCGTGGGAGACCGCGAAGTCCTACGCGAAGGCCATCGGCGGCACCCGCGCCGGCGTCATCAAGACCACCTTCACCGAGGAGACCGAGACCGACCTGTTCGGCGAGCAGGCCGTGCTCTGCGGCGGCACCTCGCAGCTCGTCCAGTACGGCTTCGAGACCCTCGTCGAGGCCGGCTACCAGCCCGAGATCGCCTACTTCGAGGTGCTGCACGAGCTCAAGCTCATCGTCGACCTCATGTGGGAGGGCGGCATCGCCAAGCAGCGCTGGAGCGTCTCCGACACCGCCGAGTACGGCGACTACGTCTCCGGCCCGCGCGTCATCGACCCGCGCGTGAAGGAGAACATGAAGGCCGTCCTCGGCGACATCCAGAGCGGCGCCTTCGCGAAGCGCTTCATCGGCGACCAGGACGCGGGCGGACCCGAGTTCCAGGAGCTGCGCGCCAAGGGCGAGAAGCACCCGATCGAGGAGACCGGCCGCGAGCTGCGCAAGCTCTTCGCCTGGAAGCAGACCGACGAGGACTACACCGACGGCAGCGTCGCGCGCTAGTCGCACCGCGTCGACCGGGGGAGCCCCGGCCCGACGAGGGACCCGTCCACCGGGATCCCCTCGCCGGGCCGGGGCTCCTCCGCGTCCGGGGCGCGACTACCGCTCGAGCTCGCGGACGAGACGGCGGAGACCGCCCTTCGGCGGGACGAGGACGGGGTCCGGCCACCGGGGCGAGAGGTGGTCGCCGAGCGTGACCCGGCGCAGCTTGCGGCCGACGAGGGGGAGGACCCAGTCGGCGGCCCAGCGGCGCTGCTCGCGCAGCCGCGCGCGGAGGCGGAGCGGCTCGGGGGCGTCCCAGGGCCCGGTCGAGATCGTGTGCGGCACGCCGAGCGTGTCGAGCACTCGGCCGGCCAGGACGCGGTGCCCGCGCTTGGAGAGGTGCATCCGGTCGGGCGACCAGAGCACGGGGGAGTGGAACTCCCGCATCGCCCAGTAGTCGACGAGGATCGCGCCCCGCTCGCGGGCGATCCGGCGGACGGCGCTGTTGTAGAGGTGGTTGCGGCGCAGGAACATCCGCGGGGCGGGCAGTCCCGGGATGTCGACGCCGGTGAAGAGCACGAGGGAGGCGCCGGTGGTCGCGAGCGCGTCGACGAGCGCCTCGTAGCGGGTGATCAGATCGACGGTGTCGGTGCCGAGGTCGAGGATGTCGTTGCCGCCGGCGTACAGCGTGATCAGGGTGGGGCGGAGCGCGAGGGCGGGCGCGAGCTGGTCCTCGGTGATCTGGGCGAGGCGCTTCGAGCGGACGGCGAGGTTCGCGTACTCCCAGCCCGGCTCGGCCTTCGCCAGGCGCTCGGCGACGCGGTCGGCCCAGCCGCGCACTCCGTTCGGCAGGCGCGGGTGCGGGTCGCCGACCCCCTCCGTGAAGGAGTCGCCGAGGGCGACGAAGCGGCGGCGGCGGTCGTCCATCCGTTCAGCCTCGCCCCCGGGGGAGGACGCGGGGTGTCCGCCGGGTGTCGGGGAGGCGGCGGCGGGCTCCGAGCCTCCTGCGAGGTGCGCGCGGCTAGGGTGTTGCGGTGATCGATGGTGGACCGGGCCGCTCCCCGGAGGACGACGACGCGGCGACCCCGCCGGTGGACCGCGGGCCGGACGCCGGCCCGGAGGACGACGCCGACGACGAGGCCCTGGAGTGGGCGGGCGAGGGCGCGGACCCGACGCTCGCCGCGGGGACGGCGCGCGTGCGCCGGACGCCCCGCGCGGTCGCGGGGGCGGGCCCGGCGGACGACGGCTCGGACGACGACGACCCCGAGGTCGAGGACCCCGCCGACGAGGCCGCGTCCTCGTCCGCTCTGCTGATCGCCGCGGGCATCGCGGCCGGCCTCTACCTCCTGTACGCCATCGCCTGGGCGATCACGGCGACGCGGCAGTCGCCGGTCGCCACGGCCGGCTTCGCGGGCGATGCGCTCGGCGGCGCCCTCTACTCGCTCGGGCTCTGGCTGGCGGTCCTGGCGCCGCCGGTGTGGTTCGCCGTGGCGCTCCTCGCCACCCGCGACGCCCGGGTGCGCATCCGCGTGCTCTGGCTGGTCGCCGGACTCGTCCTCCTCGCTCCGCTGCCGTTCCTGAAGGGGGCCTGATGACCGACTCGACCCGGGCCACCCTCGGCGGGACCGGCCGGCGCGACCGGCCCGGCCGGCGCCTGGCCGCCTCCGTCCTCGCCGCCGTGGTGTTCGCGCTCTTCTTCGCCTGGGACGTCTGGGAGGCGGTCGGCAACCTGATCGGCCTGCGCAGCTACGCGGCCTCCCTCGGCACCGATCTGAATCCGACGGGCTGGGCGGTGCTCCTGCTCGGCCTGGTGCTGCCGGTCGCCTGCTTCGTCGCCGCCGTCCTGCTCGGGCGCCGCCGGGGGCTCCCGGCGCGCGTCGGACTGCTCGCGGCGGCCCTCTGCCTCTCGGCGGCGCTCTCGCTCGACGTGCAGCTCGTCCTCGGCGTCGAGAGCCTGGTCTCGCTGAGCTGACCGGCGGCGTCACACGGCGCGGGGCGCGCCCACCCCTCCGCTACAGTGTCGGGGGGCTGCCGACGCCCCCGCCTCGGTGCCCGCTCCGTCCCCTCTCCGAAGGAAGCGCCTCTCGTGACAAAGCCGGTCGTCCTGATCGCCGAAGAACTCTCGCCCGCCACCGTGGACGCGCTCGGTCCCGACTTCGAGATCCGCTCCGTGGACGGCACCGACCGCCCGGCGCTGCTCGAGGCCCTCGCCACGGCGCACGCGATCCTCGTGCGCTCCGCGACGCAGGTCGACGCGGAGGCGATCGCCGCGGCCCCCTCGCTCCAGGTGATCGCCCGCGCCGGTGTGGGTCTGGACAACGTCGACATCACCGCCGCGACCGCTGCGGGCGTCATGGTCGTGAACGCGCCGACCTCGAACATCATCTCGGCCGCCGAGCTCACCGTCGGCCACATCCTGAGCCTCGCCCGCCACATCCCCGCCGCGCACAGCGCGCTCGCGCAGGGCCTCTGGAAGCGCTCGAAGTACACGGGCGTCGAGCTCTACGAGAAGACCGTCGGCATCATCGGCCTCGGTCGCATCGGCGCGCTGATCACCGCGCGCCTGCAGGCCTTCGGCGTGAACGTCGTCGCCTACGACCCCTACGTGACCAGCGCCCGCGCGCAGCAGCTCGGCGTCACGCTCCTCTCCCTGGAGGAGCTGCTGGCCGAGAGCGACTTCATCACGATCCACATGCCGAGGACCCCCGAGACGACCGGCATGATCTCGGACGATCAGCTGGCGCTGATGAAGCCGTCGGCGTTCATCGTGAACGTGGCCCGCGGCGGCCTCATCGACGAGGACGCGCTGCACCGCGCGCTCGTCGCGAAGACCATCGCCGGCGCCGGACTCGACGTGTTCGTCAAGGAGCCGCCGACCGGATCGCCGCTGCTCGCCCTCGAGAACGTGGTCGTCACTCCGCACCTCGGAGCCTCGACCGACGAGGCGCAGGAGAAGGCCGGCGTCTCGGTCGCCCGCTCGGTGCGCCTGGCGCTCTCGGGCGAGCTCGTGCCGGACGCCGTGAACGTCGCCGGCGGCGTGATCGACGAGTACGTGCGCCCCGGCATCCCGCTGGTCGAGAAGCTCGGCCAGGTCTTCTCGGGCCTCGCGGACTCGCCGGTCACCTCCATCGACGTCGAGGTGCGCGGCGAGCTCGCCGGCTACGACGTGAAGGTCCTCAAGCTGGCGGCTCTCAAGGGCGTGTACACCAACGTGGTCTCGGAGACGGTGTCCTACGTCAACGCGCCGGTGCTCGCGGAGCAGCGCGGCATCGAGGTGCGCCTGATCACGGAGCCGGTCTCGGACGAGTACCGCAACGTGATCACGCTGCGCGGCGCGCTCTCGGACGGCTCGCAGATCTCGGTCTCGGGCACGCTGACCGGCACCAAGCAGGTCGAGAAGATCGTGGCGATCAACGGCTACGACGTCGAGGTCCCCCTCGCGAAGCACCTCGTCGTCATGAGCTACGTCGACCGCCCCGGGATCGTCGCGGTCTACGGCCGCGAGTTCGGCGACGCCGCGGTCAACATCGCGGGCATGCAGATCGCGCGCACCGAGGCGGGCGGCAAGGCGCTCTCGGTGATCACCATCGACTCTCCCGCCCCCGACGGCCTGCTCGAGAAGGTCCGCGTCGCGATCGACGCCGACCTCATGCAGGAGATCGACATCACCGAGCAGTGAGCACGCGGCGGTTCGCTCAGGTCGATGTCTTCGGCGCCGCGCCGTTCCGGGGCAACCCGGTGGCGGTCGTCGTCGCCGGCGACGGCGTGGGCGACGCCGCGATGGCGGAGTTCGCGCGCTGGACGAACCTCTCCGAGACGACCTTCCTCCTCCGCCCGAGCGACCCCGCGGCCGACTACCGGCTGCGGATCTTCACGCCGGGCGGGGAGCTGCCCTTCGCCGGGCACCCGACCCTCGGGAGCGCGCACGCCTGGCTCGCGGCCGGAGGGACGGCCCGCGCGGCGGGGGAGCTCGTGCAGGAGTGCGCCGCGGGTCTCGTCCGACTGCGGGTGACGGAGGAGGGCATCGCCTTCGCCGCCCCGCCCCGCCGGCGGACCGGACCGGTCGACGAGGCGACGCTCGAGCGGGTGGCTGCGGCTCTGCGGATCCCGCGCGCGGAGATCCTCGACCACGAGTGGGTCGACAACGGTCCCGGCTGGCTGGCCGTGCGGCTCGCGTCGGCGGAGCAGGTCCTCGCGCTGCGGCCGGACCAGGCTCTCCTCGCCGGGCTCCCCGTCGGCGTCGTGGGCGAGCATCCGGCGGGAGGCGAGTGCGCGGTCGAGGTGCGGGCGTTCATCCCCGACGCCGGTGTGTCCGAGGATCCGGTGACGGGGAGCCTCAACGCGGGGATCGCCCAGTGGCTGATCGGCAGCGGCGTGCTGCCCGAGCGCTACACGGCCGCTCAGGGGGCGGCGCTGGGCCGAGCCGGGCGCGTGCGCGTCGAGAGCACGGACGGCGCGATCTGGATCGGCGGCGCGACGGTGACCCTGATCGACGGCGTCGTCGAGCTGTAGCGGGTCCGCCGGGGCGGCGCGGTTCAGCTCCCGAGGAGGCGCTGGACGACCGCGAGGACGTCCTCGGCCTCGCCGCGCGACGGCGAGCCCGTGGGGAGCAGGGCGGAGTTGTAGTAGAGCCCGTCGCTCATCAGGACGATCGCCCGGGCGACGAGCGGGTCGCCCACGGCGTCGGCGACCACCTCGTTCCAGCTGTCGTGGATCCGCGCGAGGCCCCCGCTGGCGCGCTCGTCGTGCCCCTGCGCGATGCGCGACACGGCGAGGATCGTGCGGTCGAAGGCCGAGTCGGCGGCGAAGGAGGTGCGCAGCAGGTAGGCGACCACGCCCTCGGGAGCAGCGAGGCTCTGCGCGACGTCCGCCTCCCGCCGCGCGTCGAGGCGCTGCAGGAGCCCGTCGACGAGGGCGTCCTTCGAGGGGAAGTGGTAGAGCAGCCCGCCCTTGGAGACTCCGGCCTCGCGGGCGACGGCGTCGAGGGTCGCGGCGCGCTCGCCCTGCTCGATGAGGAGCTGCTCGAACGCGTCGAGGACGCGGTCGCGGGCGGGGGCAGGAGGCACGGCGACCATCCTACGGCGGATCAGTGGCGACTGTACCGGCTGGACGGTATACTCTCTCCGTTCTCCTCTGAAAGGTCGTCCCCGTGTCCGCGCGCACCGCTCCCGTCTCCACCCACGACACCGCCGGCGCCGCCGACCGGGTCGGGCGACGCGCCTGGGTGGCGCTCGCGGTGCTGATGCTCCCGGTGCTGCTGGTCTCGGTCGACAACACGGTGCTGAACTTCGCGCTCCCCTCGATCGCCGAGGATCTGGGGCCCTCCGGCACCGAGCTGCTGTGGATCGTCGACGCCTACCCGCTGGTGCTCGCGGGCCTGCTGGTGGCGATGGGCAGCCTCGGCGACCGCGTCGGGCGGCGGCGCCTCCTGCTGGTCGGCGCGGTCGGCTTCGCCGCCGTCTCGGTCGTGGCCGCGTTCGCTCCCACCGCCGCGGCGCTCATCGGCGCCCGCGCGGCACTGGGCTTCTTCGGCGCGATGCTGATGCCCTCGACGCTCTCGCTCCTGCGCAGCGTCTTCCCCGACCGCGACCAGCGCCGCCTCGCGATCGCGATCTGGGCGACCGGCTTCGCCGTGGGCTCGGGCATCGGCCCGCTGGTCGGCGGGGTGCTGCTCGAGCACTTCCCCTGGGGGTCGGTGTTCCTGCTCGCGGTGCCCGTGCTGCTCCCGCTGGTCGTCCTGGTGCCGATCCTGGTGCCGGAGTCGCGCGACCCGCAGCCCGGCCCGGTCGACGTGGTCAGCATCCTGCTGTCGCTGGCGACCATGGCGCCGGTCGTCTACGCGGTGAAGTCCTTCGCCGAGCACGGGATCGACGCGGTCGGCGTCGCGGCGCTCGTCGTGGGCGTCGTCTCGGGAGTTCTGTTCGTCCGCCGCCAGCAGCGCCGGGCCTCGCCGATGCTCGATCTCTCGCTCTTCCGCCGCGGCTCGTTCAGTGCGGCGATCGTGGTCAACCTCCTCAGCGTCACCGCGCTGGTCGGCGGGCTCTTCTTCCTCTCGCAGCACCTGCAGCTCGTGGTCGGGCTCTCGCCGCTGGAGGCGGGCCTCGTGCTCGTGCCGGGCCTCGCCGTGATGATCCTGGCCGGGCTCGGCGTGGTGCCGATCGCGCGCCGCGTCGCTCCGCGCCTCGTCGTCCCGGCCGGACTGCTGGTCTCGGCCGTCGGGTACATCCTGCTGGCCCTCGGCAGCGGGGCGCCCGGAGGAGCGTCCGCGCTCACCGTCGCCGTCGCCTTCGCGTTCCTCGGCCTGGGCATCGGTGCGGCCGAGACGGTGTCGAACGAGCTGATCCTGGCCAACGCGCCCGCCGACAAGGCCGGTGCGGCCTCCGCCGTCTCCGAGACCGCCTACGAGCTCGGCGCCGTCCTCGGCACCGCGACGCTCGGCACCGTCCTCACTGCCGTGTACCGCGGGGGAGTCGTGCTGCCCGAGGGCCTCGACGCCGCGCAGGCGCAGCAGGCCGGGGAGACCCTCGGCGGCGCCGTCTCGGTCGCCGGCGAGCTGCCCGCCGACTCCGCCGCGAGCCTCGTCGCGTCGGCGAGCGCGGCGTTCGACTCGGGCGTCGGCTGGTCGGCCTGGCTCGGTGTCGTCCTCGTGCTGGCCGCCGCCGCGGTCGGCGCCTGGCGCCTCCGCCGGAGCTGACGCTCCTCCTCTCCTCCCGAGGGAGGCCGCCCGGGACGCGCAGCGACTCCCGGGCGGCCCCTCGCCCGCCCGGCGGGGCGCGTGCCCCGGACCGCGGCGCGGGCGGGCCGCGAGTACGCTGGGGGGACTCCGACCCCGTACGCCTGAGGACCGCCATGCCCCGCACCGTGAAGCTCGCCGTCATCCCCGGAGACGGGATCGGGCCCGAGGTGACCGCCGAGGCCGTCAAGGTCCTCGACGCCGTCACCGCCGACTCCGACCTGGTGCTCGAGACGACCACCTTCTCGCTCGGCGCCGCCCGCTACCTCGAGACCGGCGACGTCCTCACCGACGAGGACCTCGCGGCGATCGCGGGGCACGACGCGATCCTCCTGGGCGCCGTCGGCGGAGCACCGGGGGACCCGCGCCTCCGGGACGCGAACATCGAGCGCGGGCTGCTCCTGCGGCTGCGCTTCGAGCTCGACCACTACGTCAACCTGCGGCCGACCCGTCTCTACGCGGGCGTCCCCTCGCCGCTCGCGGCTCCCGGCGAGGTCGACTTCGTGGTCGTCCGCGAGGGCACGGAGGGGCCCTACGTCGGTACCGGCGGCTCGATCCGGCAGGGCACCCCGCACGAGGTCGCCAACGAGGTGTCGGTCAACACCGCCTACGGGGTCGAGCGCGTCGTCCGACACGCGTTCGAGCTCGCCCGCACGCGCCGCTCCCGGCTGACGCTCGTCCACAAGACGAACGTCCTCGTCTTCTCCGGCTCGCTCTGGAAGCGGATCGTCGACGAGGTGGGGGCCGCCTTCGAGGACGTGGCCGTCGACTACCTCCACGTGGACGCCGCCACGATCTTCCTCGTGACCGACCCTGCTAGGTTCGACGTCATCGTCACCGACAACCTCTTCGGCGACATCCTGACCGATCTGGCCGGCGCGATCAGCGGCGGCATCGGACTCGCGGCCTCGGGCAACATCAACCCCGACGGCGCGTTCCCCAGCATGTTCGAGCCGGTCCACGGATCCGCGCCCGACATCGCAGGACGGCAGCTCGCCGACCCGACCGCCGCGATCCTCTCGGCCGCGATGCTGCTGGACCACCTCGGCCGGAGCGACGAGGCCGCCCGCGTCACCGCGGCCGTGACCGCCGACATCGAGTCGCGCGACGGCACCCCGCGCTCCACGGCCGCGATCGGCGACTCCGTCGTCGCCCGCCTCCGCTGATCCCCCGCAGAAGGACACCACAACGATGAGCACCGACTCCGCCCCCGCCGACCTCGCGTTCGAGGTGACCGCCGCCCCCGCGCCCCGCTCCGCCGAGGAGCGCGCCCGGATCCTCGCGAACCCCGGCTTCGGCATGCACTTCACCGACCACATGGTCGGCCTCCGCTGGACCCGCGCGGACGGCTGGCACAGCGCCCGCGTCGAGCCCTACGGCCCGCTCGCGCTCGACCCCGCCGCCGCCGTCCTGCACTACGCGCAGGAGATCTTCGAGGGGATGAAGGCCTACCGCCACGAGGACGGCTCCGTCTGGACCTTCCGCCCGGAGGCGAACGCGCGCCGCCTGCAGCGCTCGGCCCGCCGCCTCGCGCTGCCGGAGCTCCCGACGGACCTCTTCGTCGAGTCGCTGCGGCAGCTGATCGCGGTCGACGGCGACTGGGTCCCCTCGGAGCCGGAGACCAGCCTCTACCTGCGCCCGTTCATGTTCGCGCAGGAGGCGTTCCTCGGCGTGCGCGCGGCCGAGGACGTCGGCTACTACGTGATCGCCAGCCCCGCCGGCGCCTACTTCTCGGGCGGCGTCGCCCCTGTGTCGATCTGGCTCTCCACCTCCTACGCCCGGGCGGGCAAGGGCGGCACGGGAGCGGCGAAGACGGGTGGCAACTACGCCTCCTCCCTCCTCCCGCAGCAGGAGGCCTACAGCCACGGCTGCGCGCAGGTCCTCTTCCTCGACTCGCAGGAGTCGCAGTGGATCGAGGAGCTCGGCGGCATGAACGTGGTGCTGGTGAAGAAGGACGGCACGCTGGTCACCCCGGAATCGGACTCGATCCTCGAGGGCATCACGCGCGACAGCGTCCTGCAGCTCGCCGAGGACCGCGGCCACCGCGTCGAGCGGCGCCACGTGAGCATCGACGAGTGGCGCGACGGAGTGGCCTCCGGCGACGTGATCGAGGTGTTCGCCTGCGGGACCGCCGCCGTGATCACCCCGATCGCCGAGCTCAAGGGCGAGGGCTTCTCCGTCGGCCGCGAGGGCGCGCCCGCCGGGGAGCTCACGATGTCGCTCCGCGAGGAGCTGACCGGCATCCAGTACGGACGCCGCGAGGACACGCACGGATGGATGACGAGGCTGGACGCATGAAGATCGCACGATTCGCCACGCAGCGCGACGGGGACAACGGGGGAGCGATCCACTTCGGGATCGTGGACGAGGACGACCTGGTCGTGCTCGCCGGCGACCCGATGTTCGCCGGGTTCGACACCACGGGGGAGCGCATCCCGATCGCGGAGGCGAAGCTCCTCGCGCCGGTGATCCCGCGCTCCAAGGTCGTCGGCATCGGCAAGAACTACGCCGACCACGCGGCTGAGATGGGCGGCGACGCCCCGGCGGAGCCGCTGGTGTTCCTCAAGCCGAACACGTCGGTCATCGGCCCGGACGAGGCGATCGTCCTCCCCGAGGACAGCCAGCAGGTGGAGTTCGAGGGCGAGCTGGCGATCGTGATCGGCGCCGTGGCCCGCAACGTCCGCGCGGAGGACTACGAGGACGTGGTCTTCGGGTACACGATCGCCAACGACGTCACCGCACGCGACCTCCAGCGCTCCGACGGCCAGTGGGCGCGGGCGAAGGGCTACGACACCTTCTGCCCGCTCGGACCGGTCATCGAGACCGAGTTCGTCTGGAACGAGAGCGCGATCGAGACGCGCGTCAACGGGCGCGTGCAGCAGTCGGGCAGCACCGGCGACATGATCCACGGGGTGCCCGAGCTCGTCGCCTACGTCTCGCGCATCTTCACGCTCCTCCCCGGGGACGTGATCCTCACCGGGACGCCCGCCGGCGTCGGGCCGATCGCGAACGGGGACACCGTCGCGGTGGACGTCGAGGGCATCGGCACGCTGTTCAACCCGGTGGTCGTCCGGCGCTGAGCCCGGGCCCTCCTCCGCGGAGGGACGAGCGCCTCCGGCCCGCAAGGATCCTCGGATCCGGCGGGCCGGACGCGTCCGAGCGGGACGTCAGTCGGCGCTCGCCGGGTCGCTGCCGACCGCGCCCTCGGTCTCGTCCGGCAGGTCGGCGTCGCCGGAGACGGTGTCCCCTCCGCTGTCGCCGTCGGTCACGGCGTCCGTGACACCGCGGTCGATCGCGGTGCCCCCGGGAGCGGCCCCCGCTGCGGAGGCGTCGGCCGCGTCCTCGCCGGGCAGCACCGTCTGCGCGCCGCCGGTGTTCGGGGCGGCGTCGCCGCCGGATCCGGGAAGGTCCTCGTTCACGTTCTGGTCGGCCATGTCGGCTCCTCTCGTCGGGGCTCCAGCCCAGCACGCGACGGGCCCCTCCGCAGGACGTTGACAGCGCGGGGGCGAGGGGGCAGAGGCGGGCCGTGAGGCCGGGCGACGCGCCTTCACCGTGCTCCCCGGCGCTGTCAAGCGGACTGCCTCCGGGGCCGTCTGGTCGTAGCGTCGAGCTATGAACTCCTCCCGCACCGACTCCGTCAGCCGCATCGCCCGGGAGGACTTCGGCTGGTCGTCGCTGCTCCCCGGTCAGCGCGAGGCGATCGAGTCGGCGGCCTCCGGGCGCGACACGCTGCTGGTGCTGGCGACGGGCGGCGGCAAGTCCGCGGTCTACCAGATCGCCGGAGCCGAGCGCGGCGGCGTCGTCCTGGTCGTCTCCCCGCTCGTCGCCCTGCAGGCCGACCAGCTCGCCGCGATCGAGGCGGCTCCGGCGGCCCCGCCCGCCGTCGCGATCAACTCCTCCCAGGGCGCCGCGGCCGTCGCCCGCGCCTGGGACCGGATCGACGAGGGCGGCCCGCTCTACGTGCTCCTGGCGCCCGAGCAGCTCGCCAAGCCCGAGAACGTGGCGCGTCTGGCGGCCGCGGGAGTGTCGCTCCTGGTCGTCGACGAGGCGCACTGCGTCTCCTCCTGGGGCCACGACTTCCGCCCCGACTACCTCCGCCTGGCCGATGTGCGCGGCGAGCTCGGAGACCCGCCGGTGCTCGCGATGACCGCCACCGCCTCCGGGCCGGTGCGCGACGAGATCATCGAGCGCCTCCGGATGACCGACCCCGAGATCCAGGTGCACGGCGTCGACCGTCCGGAGATCCGGCTGGTGGTGCACCGCCACGAGAGCGAGAACGAGAAGCGCGCCGCCGTGGTCGAGGAGGCCCGCAGCTGGACGGCTCCGGGCCTGGTCTACGTCGCCACCCGCAAGGAGACGGAGGCCTACGCGGCCGACATCGCGGCGGAGGGGCGCCGGGTCGCGGCGTACCACGCCGGACTCAAGGTGTCCGAGCGCAAGGTCGTGCACGAGCAGTGGCGCGCTGGCGAGCTCGACGTCGTCGTCGCGACCTCGGCCTTCGGGATGGGCATCGACCGGGCCGACGTCCGCTTCGTGCTGCACGCGACGACCACCGAGTCGCTCGACGCGTACTACCAGGAGATCGGCCGCGCGGGCCGCGACGGCGAGCCGGCGACGGGCGCGCTGCACTACCGCGCCGAGGATCTGGGTCTCCGCCGCTTCTTCGCCAAGCGCTCGGTCGACAAGGCCGCGCTGCGCGTGATCTGGGCGGCCGTCTCGGAGCAGCCGGGGCTGGACTCCGCGGCTCTCGCGAAGGAGCTGGGGAAGCCGGCCCGCACGATCGCCCGGATCGTCAACGATCTCGCGGACGCGGGGCTGGTGGAGACCGGCTCCGGTCTGCGCGGGACGCGCGAGGCCTCCGGCGACGAGGCCGTGCACGCGGTGAAGGAGGCTCTGGCCTCCCGCGAGCGGATCGCGGAGTCGCGCCTGTCGATGATGCGCGCGTACGCGGAGACCAGCCAGTGCCGCCGCCGAGTCCTGCTGGACTACTTCGGCGTGGAGTCGGCCGAGTGGTGCGGCAACTGCGACGGCTGCGAGCGGCACGAGGCGAGCGGCGAGACCGTCGAGGCGCCCGTGGACGCCCCTCTGAGCGTCGACGAGTCGGTGGAGCACCGCGAGTGGGGCGCCGGCACCGTGATGAGCGTGGAGGCCGACCGGGCGACGATCTTCTTCGAGTCCGAGGGCTACAAGGTGCTGTCGTTCCAGGCGCTCGAGTCCGGCGTCCTGCGCGAGCACGAGCACGCCTCCGCCTGACCCCGGCTCTCCGCGCCGGCCGATCGCCGCTCGCGGGACGCCGCTCCGGTACGGCAGGCACGGCGTGCCGTGCACCGGAGCGGCGTCCCGCGGAGGGGGTCAGACCTTCGAGACGGCCGAGCTCACGTCGGTGGGCTTCTCGTAGTCGCCGTCCGGGATCGCACGGAGGGCCTCGAGGACGTCGCCGTCCGCGCCCTCCTTCTCCGCGGTCTCGACGATCGTGTCCTTCGAGGCGGGGTAGTCGATGCCCGAGAGGTACTTCTGGATCTGGATCGGGTTGGGTGCGTCCATCGTGCTGTCCTTTCGTCGCCTTGCTGAGTGTTACGAGTGCTCTTCGGCGAAGAGCCGGTCGAAGGCGTCGACGCGCCGGTCGGTGACCGTCGTGGGCGTCTCGAGGTGCACGGCGCCGCTGGGCACGAGGCCCGCGCCGCCGAAGCGCTCCATGACGCGCCACTGCGCGGCGACGTCCTCACCGCTGTGCTCCGGGGGCAGCTGCTCCCAGAAGTCGAAGCCGCCGACGGCCAGGAGGGCGTCGCGGCGGTAGAGGACGCACGCGCCCAGCCAGGCGACCCGGTACGCGCGCCAGGCGCCCTCCGGGACGTCGAGGCGGGCGGCGACGTGCGTGAGATTCGCCGCGTTGTGCAGCGGCCAGCGCTCGAACTCCGGGGTTCCGCGCCGCACCCGCTCGGGCTCCACGCGCTCCTCCCAGGTCTCGAACGACTCGGTCTCGTGCGGGCGCACGTCCTCGAGGTAGGACAGGCCCTGCACCGCGGAGCCGACGAAGCCGCAGTCGAGGCGCTCGAGGGCCTCGTGCAGCCGCGAGAGCGTGCCCGGCTCGAGCCACACGTCGTCGTCGAGGAAGAGGACGGCCGGGGCGGTGGCGAGGGAGAGGAGGTAGTGCCTCTGCTCCGCGAGCCCGCGCCGGGGCAGGTGCCGGCGCACCACCGGAGCCCGGCCCTGCGCCTCCAGCACGCGCAGCATCGCGAGGATCGTCGGGTCGCTCTCGGCGACCGCGTCGTCGGACTGGTCGCTCACGATCACGCGGAAGGGCGGGTCGTCCTGGGCGGCGAGTCCGGCGAGCGTGGCGGCGAGCTCGGCACGGCGGCCGACCGTCGGCACCAGTACGTCGATCAGCGGCTGCCGGGGAGCCTCCGGGACCCCCCAGCGCCCGGACCACCGGCGGCTGGTCACGGCGCGGCCGATCGGATGCGCTGGACCATCTCGGTCGTGGAGTGCTCCGAGACGTAGCCGACCGTGGTGACGACGCCCCCGTAGGAGCGGACGACGGCCGCCTCCGCGAGCATGTCGGGGTTGTAGTCCCCGCCCTTCACGTAGACGTCGGGCTGCACGCGCTCGAGCAGCGGGATGGGGGTGTCTCCGCCGAAGAGCGTCACGTAGTCGACGCAGCCCAGCTCGGCGATCACGCCCGCGCGGTCGCCCTCCGGGTTGATCGGCCGTCCCTCGCCCTTCAGCCGCCGGACGGAGTCGTCGTCGTTCACCGCGACCACGAGCACATCGCCGAGCTCGCGGGCCTGGCGGAGGTAGGCGGTGTGGCCGCGGTGCAGGACGTCGAAGCAGCCGTTGGTGAACACCACGCGGCGACCGCGGCGCGACTGCTCCGCGAGGACCTCGACGAGGGCGTCCTCGCCGAGCACGACGGCGCCGGGAGCGGCGAGGGAGGCGAGCAGGTCGTCGCCCGAGCAGACGGAGGTGCCGGGGCGCTGCACGACCACGTCGGCGGCTGCCTGCGCCAGATCGACGGCGGTGGCCAGGGAGCGGCCGGCGGCGAGGGCGAGGGTGGCGGTCGCGGCGAAGGTGTCGCCGGCGCCGGACGCCTGCTTCTCCTCCGCGGGCTGAGCGAAGGTGCGGCTGACCGTGCCGTCGGCGTCGAGGGCGGTGGAGCCGTCCCGGTCGAGGGTGACCACGACGTGCCGGGCGCCCGAGCGGGCGCGCAGGTCGTCCGCCGCGTCGCGCACGGCGGCGGCCCGCTCCGTCCCGCGGCCGAGGGAGCCGCCGAGCAGCCGCTCCGCCTCCTTGGCGTTCGGGGTGACGAGGTCCGGCCGGGCGAAGGCCCAGTCGGCGAGCTCGTGCGCGTCGATCACGAGGAGGCCGGGGCGCTCGACGGCGAGCAGGCGCTCGACGGCCTCGCGGAGGATCCCCGAGCCGTAGTCGCAGACCAGGACGGCGTCGGCGCCCGAGGCGGCCTCGGCGGCGGCACCGGCGAGCAGGGCCAGCTCGTCGTCGGCCGGGCGGTGCGGGCCGGAGTCGACGCGCAGCATCACGCTGTCGCCGCCGACCACGCGGGTCTTGATCGTCGTCGCGGCGCCGGTGCGGACGACCCGGGAGGTGTCCAGGCCGGCCCGCTCGAGCGCGCGCACGAGCCGGTCGCCCTCGGAGTCGCGTCCGGCCACGCCGACCGTGCGGACGACGGCGCCCAGCGCGCGCAGGTTGGCGGCGGTGTTGGCGGCCCCGCCCGCGACGTCGACGACGTCCTCGAGCCGCAGGACCGGCGCGGGCGCCTCCCGCGTGACGCGCTCCGCCTCGCCGAGCCACCAGGAGTCGAGGATGAGGTCCCCGATCACGGCGACGACCGGTGGGCGCTCGTGGACGTGCGCCAGGAGGGCGCTCGCCCGCTGGAGCGCCGAGCCCTCGAGGCTCATCGCGCGCCTCCCGGCAGGACGGGCAGACCGAAGTGCACGACCGTGGTCGTGGTCATCTCGTCGAGCAGCTCCGGGCCGTAGCCGAAGCCGGAGCCGGATGCTCCGCGGGGCTGGGCGCTGCCGCCCGGCGCTCCTCCGAAGACGCCGTTGACCTTGACGGTGCCCACCGGCAGCGTCGCCGCGGCGCGGTGAGCGTGCTCCATGTCGGCGGTGAGGATCGAGGCGGCCAGGCCGTAGGGGCTCGCGGCGGCCAGGTCCAGGCCCTCGTCGAAGGAGTCGACGACGCGGATCGGCGCGACGGGCCCGAAGGTCTCCTCCGTCATCACCAGCATCGACTCGGTGCAGTCCGCCAGGACAGTCGCGGGGTAGAAGGTGCCGTCCCCGGGGGTGCCGCCGGTGAGGGCGCGCGCGCCGCTGTCGAGCGCCTCCGTGACGTGCTCGTGGACGGCGTCGCGCATGCGGGCGTCGACGAGGCGGGGGAGCGGGCCCGCGCTCCAGCGATCGGCCTCGGCGACGAGCGCCGCCGTGAACGCCTCGGCGATGTCGCGGTGCACGTAGATCCGCTCGACGGAGGTGCAGATCTGGCCGGCGTTGGCGAAGGCGCCCAGCGCGGCCTGCTCGGCGGCCCAGACCGGGTCGACGTCGCGGTCGACGACGAGCGCGTCGTTGCCGCCGTTCTCGAGGATCACGTGCGCGCCGGTGACGGCGGCGACCCGGGCGAGCGCGCGGCCGGTGGCGGTCGAGCCGACGTGGGCGAGGACATCGACGCCCTCGGTGCGCGCCAGCTCGTCGCCGACCGCCCCGTCGCCCTCGACCAGGGTCAGCACGCCCTCGGGCAGCGCCTCGGCGAGGATGCTCGTGAAGAGGGCGCCCGTGCCCGGGCTGCGCTCGCTCGGCTTGTGCACGATGACATCCCCGGAGACGATCGCGGCGCCCAGGAGGCCCGCGGCGACGGCGACCGGGTCGTTCCACGGAGTGAGGGCGAGCACGACACCGCGCGGGTGCGGCAGGGCCAGATCGACGTTGAGAGCCCCTCCGCGCAGGCTCCTCCCGCGGTGCAGCGGGCCGAGCTCGGCGTACTGGAGCAGCGTGTCGACACCGGCGCGCACGCCGCCCAGCGCGTCGCCGGCGGGCTTGCCCGTCTCCTGCGTGTTGAGGTCGGCGAGCTCCTGCTCGCGCTCGGCCACGCGGTGGGCGGCGGCACGGAGCAGGGCGCCGCGCTCGGCGGGCGCGGTGGCGGCCCACGCGGGGAACGCGGTCCGCGCGCGGCGGACGGCGTCGGCGGCGGTCGTGGCGGGGGTCGTGATGTCGATGGTCACGGTCACCTCTCGGTCGGGGGCGCCCGCGGAGTGGCGGACGCATCCGTCCGGTACCCGGGTGGTGCGCGCCTAGACACGCCGCCTCGGGAATCCGCCCCCGGATCGGCGACGAGGGCTCGCCGCCGATCCGGTTTCGGATCGGCCCCGGCGGGGAAGTGGAGGAGTGCACCGTCCCCGGAGCGGCGCCCGCGCGCCCTCCGCACCTGAGAGGAACCCGTCGTGGTCGCCATCACCCCCCTCCGAGAGCCCTTCGCCGGAGTCGAGAGGATCGCCGTCCTGCGCGGCGGCGGACTCGGCGACCTGCTGTTCGCGCTGCCCGCCGTCGACGCCCTCGCGGCCGCCTACCCGGGAGCCGAGATCACCCTGGTCGGGACGCCCGCGCACCGGGTCCTGCTGACGGGCGTCGAGTCGCCGATCGCCGACGTCGAGATCCTGCCGGTGGCGCAGGGCGTCCGCGACGGAGAGGGGGAGGACCCCCGGGTCGTCGAGGACTTCACCGAGCGGATGCGCGCGCGCCGCTTCGACCTGGCCGTGCAGCTGCACGGCGGCGGGCGCTACTCCAACCCGTTCCTCCAGCGCCTCGGCGCGCGCCACACGGTCGGGTCGCGCACCGACGACGCCGCGGAGCTCGAGCGCACGATCCCCTACGTCTACTACCAGCACGAGATGCTGCGGGCGCTCGAGATCGTCGGGCTGGCCGGAGCGCCCGCGACCCGCCTCGAGCCGGCGCTCGCCGTGGATCCGGAGCGGCGGGACCGCCTCGCCGCGGCGCTGCCCGCGGGCGGCCCGCTGGTGCTGATCCACCCCGGGGCGACCGATCCCCGCCGGCGCTGGCCCGCCGCCTCCTTCGCCGCCGTGGCGACGGAGCTGCTGGCGGACGGCGCGCGCGTGCTGGTGGTGGGCGACGCCTCCGACGTGCCCGCCGCCGACGAGATCGTCGCCGGAGCGCCGGGAGCGGTCTCCTGGGCGGGCGTCGTGGACCTCCCGGACCTCGCTCCGCTGCTCTCGCTCGCCGACCTCGTGCTCGGCAACGACTCCGGACCCCGCCATCTCGCCGCCGCGGTCGGCGCTCCGACGGTCGGGGTCTTCTGGGTGGGCAACGCGATCAACGCCGCGGCCCTCGGGCGGCAGCGCCACCGGGTGCAGCTGAGCTGGACCACGCACTGCCCGGTCTGCGGGCGCGACGCCACGCAGGTCGGCTGGACCGCTCCGCGCTGCGAGCACGACGTCACGTTCGTCGGCGACGTGCGCGTCGAGGCGGTGCTCGAGGACGTCCGCGGGGTGCTCGCCTCCACCCGCTGAACCGCGAGACGCCACCTCGGTACGCGACGCGCTGGGGCGTGCGAACCGAGGCGGCGTCTCGCGGAGGGGGATCCGGGGCGCGCCCGGATCAGCGGATCACGGCCAGGACGGCTCCTCCTCGTGCGTGATGACGAGCTCGCGGACCTCGCAGCCGCGCGGCTGGCCGAGGACGAACATGACCGCGTTCGCCACGTTCTCCGGATCGTTCAGCAGCGCGTCCGGACCCGGCTTGTACTGCTCGTCGCGGTCGTCGAAGAAGCGCGTCTTCATGCCCGACGGGATCAGCGTGGTCACGCCGATCTCGCCCTTGGTCTCGGCCGCGAGCGCGCGGGTGAAGCCGAGCACGCCGAACTTCGAGGCGCAGTACGCGGTCGCGTCCGAGACGGCCTTGATCGCGAGCGAGGAGGCGACGGTGACGACGCGGCCGTGGGTCTCGGTGAGGAAGGGCAGGGCCGCCCGGACGACGGCGGCGGTGCCGAGGAGGTTGACGGAGATGACGCGCTCCCACTCCTCCGGCTCCACGTCCACGAGGCGGCCGCAGCGGTCGATGCCGGCCGCGGTCACGACGGCGTCGAGCCCGCCGTGCTCGCGGGCGATCTCGACGACCGCCTTCTCGGCCTCGCGGGTCTTCGCGACGTCGACCTGGTAGGCGGCGACGCCCTCCTTCACCGACGAGACGTCGCGGTCGAGCACGATCGGGGAGCCGCCGGCGGCGGCGACCGCGGCGGCGACGGCCGCACCGAGCCCGGAGGCTCCTCCGGTGATCAGGACGCGGCCGATGGGGGTGGGAGTGGTGCTCATGGTTTCCTTCCGGGGGTGGTCTGCGGGCCTCGTGGGCCGCGGGTCAGCCGACGCGCGCGAGCGCGGCGGCGAGATGGGTGGTCGAGCGGCCCGGGTGGTACGGCACGGTCAGGACCCGGCCGCCCCACTCCGCCACCGTCGCCGTCTCGGGGAGGGACTCGGCGGAGTAGTCGCCGCCCTTCACCCAGACGTCGGGGCGGATGCGGCGCAGCGCCTCGTCCGGCGTGTCCTCGCCGAAGACCAGCACGGCGTCGACGCACTCGAGCGCGAGCAGCAGGTCGACGCGGTCGTCCTCGGGGATGATCGGCCGCGCCGCGCCCTTGAGGCGCCGGACGGAGTCGTCCGAGTTGAGGCAGACGATCAGGCAGTCGCCGAGAGCCCGTGCTGCGGAGAGGGTGCGGGCGTGGCCGGCGTGGAGCAGGTCGAAGCAGCCGCCCGTCGCGACCACCGTTCCTCCTGCCGCGCGGACGGACTCGGCGACGCGCAGGGCGTCCACCCCGCCGCCGTGGAGGGGTGCGGGGTCGGCGGGAGAGGAGAGGGAGGCGACCCCTCCCGCGAGGAGGTAGGCGCCGGCTGCGGCGACCGCCGCCTGCACCGCCTCCGACGTGCTCGCACCCTCGGCGAGGGCGACGGCGGCGGAGGCGGCGAACCGGTCGCCCGCGCCGCACGGGTCGGTGGGCGGCACGGCGACGGCCGGTGCGACGACCGGGACGCCGGCGCCGCGGGAGCGCAGCAGGGCGCCGGAGGATCCCATCGTCACGGTGACCGCACCGCAGCCCCAGCGCTCGAGGAGGGTGGTCGCGGCGGACTCGGCGCGCGTCACTCCGCGGCCGACGGCTCCCGAGAAGGCGGTGGCCTCGGCCAGGTTCGGGGTGGCGAGGGAGGTGGCGGCGACCGGCCGCGAGCCCCGCGGGTGCGGATCCCACACCAGCGGCACGGTGAGCGCGTCGAGCGCCGTGCGGAGCGACGGCTCCTCGGTCAGGCGGCGGCCGTAGTCGGCGACGATCACGGCGTCGGCGTCGGCGAGCGCGGCGAGCATGGCGTCGGTGACGCCGGGGACGGGCGGCGTCTCGCAGCCGCGGTCGATCCGTACGACGGCCTGGCCGGAGGCGGCGACGCGGGTCTTCACCGGCGTCGGCGCTCCCGAGGGCCCGGCGACCAGGCGGACGCCGGACAGCTCGGCGCGCAGCTCCGCCACGTCCGGATCCGAGTCCTCGGCGAGCGCGGTCACCAGCGTCACCTCGTGCCCATCGCGGGCGAGCATCCGGGCGACGAGCCCGGCACCGCCGGCGCGGGCGCTGCGGGCCGACACGTCGACCACGGGGACGGGGGCGTCCGGGCTCAGCCGCTCGGCGGGTCCGGAGAGGTCGACGTCGAGCATCACGTCGCCGACGACGACGAGGCGCAGGCGGCTCACGCGGCGGCCGCCGTCCGTGCGCGGATCCGGTGCTCGAAGGCCCGGCAGAGCGCGTGCACGAGCACCAGCTGCGCCTCCTGCACATTGGAGCCGTGGCCCTCGAGGGCGATCGCCTCGTCGCAGAGCTCGGTGAGCGGGTTCGGCCCCTCGCCGGTCAGCGCCCACGACCGGGCGCCCGCCGCACGGGCGGCCTCCGCGGCGTGGAGGAGGTTCGCGCTGCGTCCGCTGGTGGAGAGCAGCACCACGACGTCCCCCGCCCGGGCGTGCGCGGTGACCTGGCGCGAGAACACGTGGTCGAAGCCGTAGTCGTTGCCGATCGCGGTCAGGCTCGACGTCTCGGCGTGCAGCGAGATGGCGGAGAAGGGGACGCGGTCGCCGTCGAAGCGGCCGACGAGCTCGGCGGTGAGGTGCTGCGCCTCGGCCGCGGAGCCGCCGTTGCCCGCGGCGAGCAGGCGCGCGCCGGAGTGCAGGCGGTCGGCGAGCTCGACGCCCCAGGCGGCGATCCTGTCGGAGTGGCGCTCCAGCTGCGCGACCGCGTCGAGCGCGCGCGCCACGTGGTCGTCGACGAGGCGCCGGGCGGCGTCGGCCGGGGTGTCCAAAACGGTGTCGATGGTCGCGGTGTCGATGGTCATCGTCGCGGAGCCGCCTTCCGGGTGGTGGGGGATGAGGGTGCGCTCGTGGCGCCGGTGAGGAGCGACTCGTCGCCGAGGCCGGCGAGGGTCGTGACGTAGGCGCGCTCGGTGTCGGCGGCGACGCGGTCCCAGGAGTAGCGGGACTCGACGCGCTCGCGTCCGGCGGCCCCGTAGGCGCGGGCGCGGTCGGGGTCCTCCAGCAGCGAACCGAGGGCGGCGGCCAGGGCGACCGGGTCGCGCGGAGGCACGTGGACCCCGGTGACGTCCTCGACCACGGTGTCGATCAGGCCGCCCACGGAGGAGGCGACGACCGGCACGCCGCAGGCCATCGCCTCGAGCGGAGTGATGCCGAATGGCTCGTACCAGGGCGCGCAGACCACGACGTCGGCCGAGCGGAGCATCGCGGGCATCTCGGTCTGCGAGAGCTGGCCGACGAAGTCGACGCGGTCCGCGACGCCGAGGCTCTCGGCCACGCCGTGCAGCCGCTGGTACTCGGGGTCCGCGGTCAGCGCGTCGCCGGAGCCGGAGCCCCCGACGACGACGAGCTCGGCGTCGTGTCCGGCCGCAACCAGGTGCGCGAGCGCCTCGATCGCGATGCCCATGCCCTTGCGCGGCACCAGGCGTCCGATGGTCATCAGCCGCGAGCGCTCGCCGCGGGGCGCGACCGGGCCCTCGACCGAGAACCGGTCGATGTCGACTCCGCAGGGCACCACCGAGATGCGCGAGGTCGGCACGCCGAGCCCCTTGAGCTCGAAGGCCTCGTCCGAGCAGGTGGCGACGACGCCGTCGGCCTTCTGGCCCACTCCGGGCTCGAGCCAGGCGCGCTCCTCGGGGCTGGTGTCGAGCGCACCCTGCTGGCGGCGCTTGACCACGCCCAGCGCGTGGAAGGTGTGGAGGACGGGCACGCGCCGCCCGGTGGCGCGCTCCACCCGCTCGGAGGCGTCGAGCGCGGCGACCCCGGACATCCAGAAGTGGCTGTGCACGAGGTCCGGCCGCTCCTGCAGCCACTCCTCGGCGAGGTCGACGGCGAAGTCGCCCATGAAGGGCAGCAGCTCGTCCTTGGAGACGCGGCGCGGCGGGCCGGCGTCGATGTGCACGACCTCGACTCCCGAGGTGAAGGGCACGCGCCGGGGCAGGGAGGTGTCGTCGCGGCGGGTGTAGACGACCACGCGGTGGCCGCGGCGGGCGAGCGCGTCGGCGAGCGCCGCCACGTGGACGTTCTGGCCGCCGGCGTCGACGCCGCCGAGGGTCGCCAGCGGGCTCGCGTGCTCCGAGACCATGGCGATCGTCAGCGCGGGCGCGGCGGAGAGGTGCTGCTTCATCGGGTGCTCCCTTCCAGAGCGGGCTCCGGCGACCGGCGTCCGGGGAGGTCGGCGAGGACTTCGTCCCAGTCGCGGTGGAACCGGGCGAGGCCGTAGCGCGCGAGCGCGGCCTCGCGGGCGACGGCGCCGGCGCGGGCGGCGCGGTCCGGGTCCTCGACGAGCGCCCGGGCCGAGGCGACGAGGGCGTCGAGGTCGTTCGAGACCGCTCCGGCCTCGGGCGGGACGGCGCGCCCCGCCTCCGTCACGTCGAGCGCGACGACGGGCATCCCGAGGTGCATCGCCTCCAGCAGCGCGAGGCCGAGGGAGGTCCAGCGGAACGGGTGCAGGTAGACCCGGCGGCGGGCCAGGGCCGCGTGCATCGCCTGCGTGCGGACGTCGCCGAGGACCGTCACGTCCTCCAGGCCCGGCAGCTCGGCGAGCCGGTCGGTCTTCATCCCGAAGACGTCCAGCGGAGCGACCGCGCCGAAGCGGGGGAGCAGGTCGGTCCCGGCGACCCGGCCCCGGCGGACGGGCTCGTTGACGACCACGCCGAAGTGCGGCAGCTCGCCGGTGTAGAGGGGACCCGGGTCGTGGATCCCGTGCTCGATCACCGTCGTCCGCGTCGATCCGGTGTCCCACATCAGGGCGTTGAAGTGGGTGACGTGGACGATCAGCAGGTCGTCGCGGTCGGCGAGCGGGTGGCGGTTGTCCGGCACGTCCCCGCGGGGGGTGTTGTGCTCCAGGTAGACGGCGGGCACGTCGCGGCCGAGGCGTCGCCCGAGCAGGCGCTCGGCCTCGGCGAGCTCCTCGGGCCTCTGGAGGAGGACCGCGTCGACGTCGGCGTCGTGCAGCTCCTCGGGGGCGATCTCGACGGCGCTCGGCCAGTCGCGGCCGCCGGTGCCCAGGCCCCAGCTGTCGCGGGGCGGAGTCGTGGGGAGCAGGTAGGTGTGGGCGCCGCGGACGAAGGCGTCCGCCCAGCCGCCGTGCACGTGCCAGAGCAGGATCCTCATGCGATGGCCTCTCTCGGGGAAGTCGTGGGTCGGAGTCGGAGGGCGGCGGCGACCGCCTCCTCGGCGCTCACCCCCGCGAGGCACGGATGGCCGGGGACGGGGCACACGCGGGCGCGCGAGCCGGCGCAGGGCGCATCCTGGTCGCCGAGCAGCGCGACCGGGACGCCGTAGGGCGCCCAGCGCACGGCCGGGACGACCGGCGCGAAGAGGCTCACCACGGGGGTGCCGACCGCGGCGGCGAGGTGCGCGGGGCCGGTGTTGCCGCAGATCACGACGTCTGCGCCGGCCAGCACCTCGGCGGCGCCGGCGAAGTCCGTCGCCCCGCCGAGGTCGATGCCGCGGGAGCCCGCGACCTCGGCCGTGAGGGAGCGCTCGCCCGGGCCGCCGGTGACGACGACAGCGAGGCCCGCGTCCGCCAGCAGCTCGACGGCGCGGGCCGCGTTCGCCGCGGGCCAGGCGCGGGCGGGGACGGCTGCCCCGGGGTGCACGACCACGTAGGGGCCGATCCCCTCGAGAGCGGCGGGCAGCACGCCCTCGCGGCGCACGCGGAGCCGTCCGTCGTCGCCGGCGGGCAGCGCGAAGCCGGCCGCCGCCGCGATCGCGAGCGCGCGCTCCGGCTCCGGCTGGTCCTCCTCGAGGGTCTCGCCCGGGACGAGGCGCACATCGAGCAGGGCGCCCGCGAAGTCGACCGAGGCGCCCGTGATGCGGGCGACACCGGCGAGGCGGAGCAGCAGGGCCAGCGGAAGCGGCGACTGGTGGAAGGAGGTGAGGATCACGGCCTCGTCCGGCGCGAACTCCTCGACGATCGCGCGCAGCTCGTCGACGAGCTCGGCGTCGACGGGGCGGGAGGCGTCGCCGATCCACGGGCACCACCAGGTGCGGACGGAGGAGGGACCCGGCAGCAGCGCGGCCGCGGGCGCTCCCTGCGGACCGCTCAGCAGCAGCACCTCGGCGTCGGCCGCGATCGCGCGAATGGCGGGTCCGCACAGCAGGACGTCTCCCGCGCTGTCCAGGCGGGCGACGAGCACGCGGCGCCTCACTCGGCGTCCTCGTCGGGCTGCATCGCGAGCAGCAGCTCGACCGCCTCGAGGAGCGTCGCCGCCTGCAGCGGAGCGGCGTCCACCTCCTCGGCGCGGGTGATCGGAGTCGGCACCAGCACTCCACGGGCGCCGGCCGCGGCGGCGGCGCCGACGTCGGCCCCGATGTCGCCGATCACGGCGAGGGATCGGGCCGGCAGTCCCAGCTGCTCGGCGGCGCCGAGCACCATGCCGGGCCGGGGCTTCCGGCAGGAGCAGCCGTCCTCCGGGCCGTGGGGGCAGAGCATCCACACGTCGAAGCCGCCGAAGAGCTCGTCCACGCGCCGGTTCACCGCGTCGGCCTGGCCGCGGTCGATGATCCCGCGGGCGATCCCGGACTGGTTGGTGACCACGCCCACGGCCAGCCCCGCCTCGCGCGCCCGCTCGACCGCGGCGAGGGCGGTGGGCATCGGGGAGACCTGCGCCGGGTCGCCGTTGTAGGGCACGTCGACCACGAGCGTCGCATCGCGGTCGAAGAGGATCCCCCGCAGGCGCGGGGCCCTCGCGCGCTCGTCGGCGCTCCGGGAGGAGGAGTCGTTCACCTTCTCCTCGTACCCCTCGACCGGGGATGTAAACCCCCTTCCGGAGAAGTCGGTCCGTCCGGGCGCGTCGTTCGCATTTGCGGGCGGCGCGTCTGAGGTGCGCGCAGCGGGGTACGGGGACTCCGACAGGAAGGAGGCGCCGTGCGCGCTCTCACCGCCCCGGACGGGACTCCGGAGATCCTCGCGCTGCGCGCCCTCAAGCTCGGCGACCTGCTCGTCGCCGTCCCGGCGCTCAAGGCCCTGCGCCGAGGCTTCCCGGACCACCGGCTGATCATGGCGACCACGCCCTGGCTCGAGCCGATCGTCGACCTGGTCGAGGGCCTGGACGCGCTCGTGCCCACCCTCCACGGACTCGACGACCCGCTGCCGATGGCCGCCGGCCGCGTCGAGCTCGGCGTGAACCTCCACGGCAACGGCCCGGAGTCGCGGCTGCGGCTGCGCGAGATCGCGCCCGAGCGCACGCTCGAGTTCCGCGTCCCGGCGCTGGACCCGGGCGCGGGCCCGGAGGACCCGCGGCCGCTCTGGATCGACGGCGAGCTCGAGCGCGCACGCTGGGCCCGCCTGGTGAACTCGATCGGTCTCGACGCCGACCCCGAGGACGTCGCGATCGCCGTCCCCGAGGAGCCCGCCTCGGCCCCCGGAGCCGCCGTCGTGCACATCGGGGCCTTCTACGGCTCGCGCGAGTGGCCGGCGGAGCGCTTCGCCGCGGTGGCGCGCTCCCTCACCGCCGAGGGGCACCGCGTCGTCTACACCGGAGGCGCGAACGAGGCCGACCGCGCCCGCCGCGTCGCCGAGCTCGCCGGCACGGGCGAGGTGCTGGCGGGGGAGCTCGCGCTCAGCGGGTTCGCCGCGGTCGTCGCGGCCGCCGAGGTCGTGGTGACCGTCGACACCGGGGCCGCGCACCTCGCCTCCGCGTACGGCGTCCCCTCGGTCGTGATCTTCGGTCCGGCACCTCCCGAGGCCTGGGGTCCTCCGGCCTCGGGTCCGCACGTCGTGCTGACCGACGCCTCCCTCCGCCGCGGCGACGTCTTCTCCGCCGAGCCGGATCCGGCGCTGCTCGCGGTCCAGGTCGACGACGTCCTCGCCGCCCTCGCATCGCTCCCGTCGCGTGCCGAGGCCCACCTCAGGCGGACTTCAGCCGCGTCGCCGGTCGGACCGGAGTGACCGTGGCCACGCGGGCCCGGGGAGCGCGCGGCTGATGGCTGCGCGAGGGGGCGCCGAGCCTGTCGGCGAGCTGCGCGAGGATCCGCCGCTGCAGGCGCGAGACCTGCATCTGCGTCGTTCCCAGCGCGTCGGCGATCTGCTGCTGGGTGCGCTCCTCGACGAAGCGCATCCGCAGGAGCTCGCGCTGGCCCTCCTCGAGCTCGGCGAGGGCCTCGGCGAGCCCGTGCCGCCGGTCGATCTCGAGCAGGCGCTCGTCCTCGCCGCCGAGGGTGTCGCCCAGGCCGACGCCGCCCTCGCCCGCGGTCTCGTCGAGGGAGAGCGGATGCCCCGCGAGGCGCGCGTCGGCCACCTCCGCCGCGTCCACTCCGAGGCGGCGGGCGATCTCGCGGTCGGTGGGGTGCCGGCCGAGCTCCTGCGCGAGCTCGTCGGCGACGACGGCGGAGCGGCGGTGCAGCTCCTGCACACCGCGCGGCGGCCGGATCATCCAGCCGAGGTCGCGGAGGTGGCGCTTGAGCTCGCCGGTGATCGTGGGGACGGCGAACGCGGCGAAGCTGTCGCCGCGCTCGGGAGTGAAGCGGCGGGCGGCCTTCACGAGGCCCACGTAGGCGACCTGGCGCAGATCCGCCCAGTCGCCTCCGCTCCGGGAGACCCGGCGGGCCATGGCCTCGGCCAGGCCCAGGTGGTCGAGCACGATGCGCTCGCGGATGCGCGCGCCCTCGGCGGCCTCCGCGCTCACCGCGGCCTGGAAGAGCGAGAGCGTGCGGGCGTCCTTCTCCTCCCGCGCCGCCTCGGTGAGGACGCTCGGACGGTCGGTGCGGGGGTCGAGATCGATCGTGCTCATCAGTGCTCCTTCCGGGCACGCTCGCGCGGAGGCCCGGCGCGGCCTGCGGTGCGGCGCTCGGGCCCTCTCGACGAGAGGCCCGGGGTCAGCGCACCACTGCTCCTGCTCCCTCGGGGAGTCCGTTGACTCGGAGCAGTGCTGTCCGGTAGAAGCAGTGGCCGCGAGGCGCGCACCGTGCCCGGCGCTGAGGCGCCACGGCCCCCGCGATCCCGGGCGCCGCACCGCCTCCCGCCGGTAGGATCGGCCCCGTATGTCTGAGCTCACCCCGCCCCTGGAAAGCGCGCCGGACGCGCACCCGTTCACGACCGCGACCGGGAGCGACGTCCGCGTCCGCTTCTGCCCCTCGCCGACCGGGACCCCGCACGTCGGCCTCATCCGCACCGCCCTGTTCAACTGGGCGTACGCGCGCCACACCGGCGGCACGTTCGTCTTCCGCATCGAGGACACGGACGCCGCCCGCGACAGCGAGGAGAGCGTGGAGCAGATCCTCGACGCGCTGCGCTGGCTGAGGCTCGACTGGGACGAGGGCGTCGGAGTCGGCGGCCCGCACGGCCCGTACCGGCAGTCCGAGCGCACCGATGTCTACCTCGACGTGATCGCGCGCCTGACGGCCTCGGGGCACCTCTACGAGAGCTACTCCACGGCCGAGGAGATCGATGCGCGCAACGAGGCGGCCGGCCGCGCGAAGCAGCACGGGTACGACAACCACGACCGCGACCTCACCGAGGAGCAGCGCGCCGCCTTCCGCGCCGAGGGCCGCGCCCCGGCGCTGCGCCTGCGCGTGCCGGACGCCGACCTGTCCTTCGACGACCTGGTCCGCGGCCCGATCACGTTCCCCGCGGGCTCCTTCAGCGACTTCGTCGTGGTGCGCCCCAACGGCCAGCCGCTCTACACGCTGGTGAACCCGGTCGACGACGCGATCATGCAGATCACCCACGTGCTGCGCGGCGAGGACATCCTCCCCTCGACCGCCCGGCAGATCGCGCTGTACCACGCGCTGATCGACATCGGAGTGACGACCTTCGTCCCGCGCTTCGGGCACCTCCCCTACGTGATGGGCGACGGCAGCAAGAAGCTCTCCAAGCGCGACCCGTCCTCGAACCTCTTCCACCACCGCGACCGCGGCTTCATCCCGGAGGGCCTGGTCAACTACCTCGCCCTGCTCGGCTGGTCGCTCACGCACGATCGCGACGTCTTCTCGATCGACGAGATGGTCGCCGCCTTCGACGTCGCCGACGTGAACCCCAATCCGGCCCGCTTCGACCTCAAGAAGGCCGAGTCGATCAACGGCGACCACATCCGCCTCCTGGCCGTCGACGACTTCACCGAGCGGACGATCCCGTACCTCGTGGCGGCCGGAGTGCTCGCGGGCGAGCCGACCGCCGAGCAGCGCGCGGTGCTCGACGCCGCCGCGCCCCTCGTGCAGGAGCGGATCGGCCTGCTCGGGGAGGCCCCCGGCATGCTCGGGTTCCTCTTCACCGCCTCCGAGGCGCTCGAGTACGACGAGGACGCGCTGAAGGGCCTGCCCGCGAACGCCGGCGAGGTGCTCGCCGCCTCGATCGGCGCCCTCGAGCTCGTCCCCGCGTCCGAGTGGCTGACGGCCTCGATCCAGGAGGCGCTCGCCTCCGCGCTGATCGAGGGCCTCGGCCTCAAGCCCCGCATCGCCTACGGGCCGCTGCGCACCGCGGTCTCCGGACGCCGCGTCTCGCCGCCGCTGTTCGAATCGATGGAGATCCTCGGCAAGCAGGAGTCGATCGCCCGCCTCGACCGCCTGGGCGCTCACCTCGGCGCCTCCCGGCAGGCCT
Source organism: Rathayibacter sp. AY1C4 (assembly GCF_002932195.1). NCBI lineage: Bacteria > Bacillati > Actinomycetota > Actinomycetes > Micrococcales > Microbacteriaceae > Rathayibacter > Rathayibacter sp. AY1C4. Next base: position 105,186 of record NZ_PSWE01000006.1, read on the forward strand.
GACCGTGGCGGAGACGGTCGGCGGACGATACGACGTCGTCGTGATCGGCGGGGGCCCCGCCGGGCTCTCCACCGCGCTCAACCTCGTCCGGGCGCGCCGGAGCGTGCTGCTGCTCGACAGCAACCGCCCGCGGAACGCTGCGACCCTGCACTCGCACGGGTTCCTCACCCGCGACGGCATCTCGCCGCTCGAGCTGCGCCGCCTCGGCCGCGAGGAGTTCGAGCGCTACGAGGCCGCCGAGGTGCACAACGCCCTGGTGACCTCGGTCGAGCGCTCCGGCGGCGAGTTCGTGGTCGGCGCGCGCGGCGTGCGCGGCAGCGCGGACCGCTCCGTCGTCGCCACCGCCGTCGTGGTCGCCGCGGGGCTCCTCGAGACGCCGCCCGCGCTCCCGAGCCTGCGCGCCTACTACGGCACCGCCGTGCACAGCTGCATGGAGTGCGACGGCTACGAGAAGGCGGGGGAGGCGCTCGCCCTGATCGGCGAGACCGACGACCTCGCGGAGCGGGCCATGCTCCTCTCGCAGTGGTCGACCGACCTGATCGTCTTCACCAACGGCGTCGGGACGGTGAGCGACGCCGACGAGTCGCTGCTCGCCTCCATCGGCATCCGGGTCGACCGGCGCCCGGTCGCCGACCTCGCCGGGGAGCGCGCCGAGATGACCGGCGTCCGCCTCGTCGACGGCGACGTAGTGCCGCGCACCGGCGCGTTCGTCCGCCCCGTCTGGACGCCCGCGCTGGACTACCTGGACGCGGTCGGCCCCGACCGCGACGCCGACGGCTTCCTCCGCGTCGACGCCGGTGGCCGCACGTCCGTCCCCGGCCTCTACGCCGCCGGCGAGGTCACCCCTCCCGGCCCGCAGCAGCTGATCGTCGCCGCCGGATCGGGCGCCCAGGTCGCCTCCGCGATCAACCGCGACCTCGTCCGCGCCCGCCTCGGCGAGGCCGCCCCGGAGTCCGAGGGCAGCGTCGTCCGCGGCTCGATTTGAGCGGGATGCCCGCGTAGGGTACTGTCGTCTCTCGGCGCTCGGGTCTCGATCCGGTCGCCGCCTGGTCCCGGGATCACCTCCGGATGACCATTGGGGTATGGTGTAATTGGCAACACGGCTGATTCTGGTTCAGTTGTTCTTGGTTCGAGTCCAGGTACCCCAGCACTGATCTCTTCCGCGGCATTCCGCGCGACGCCCTCGTTCGTGGCGTCCTCCTCCGGGCCCGCCCCCGCGTGAACCGCTCTCGGCGGCGTCCGCAGTATCCCCCCTCCGGCCGACGCGGCCGTCCGAGGCGCTGTGACACGATGGAAACTGTACGTCTCTCAGGTACCCGCGTCGCGCGGGTCGGACGAAAGGTCGCCCGCCCATGGAACCGGATCTCCTCTGGATCGTCCTCGCCGGAGTCGCCGTCGGCGCACTCCTGCTGATCGCCCTCATCGGCTTCTTCCTCTTCCGCGCCTGGTACCAGGTGCCGCAGGCCGACGAGGCGATCGTGATCGTCGGGAAGAAGCAGAAGGGCGAGGACGGCCTCACCTCGAACATGACCGTCATCACCGGCGGCGGCGCGTTCGTGAACAAGCTGACCCAGCGGTCCGACCGCATCTCGCTGCGCTCCCGCCAGATCAAGATGGAGCCGGTCGCGCAGACCAAGAACGGCGTGACCATCCACCTCGCGGGCGTCGCCCTGGTCAAGATCGGGTCCACGGCCGACCAGGTCCGCGCCGCCGCCGAGCGCTTCGCGTCGCAGGACCAGTCCATCGACGTGTTCACGACCGAGCAGCTCGAGGGCGCCCTCCGCGGCGTCGTCGCGAAGCTCAGCGTCGAGGAGGTCATGCAGGACCGGCAGAAGCTGGGAGACGAGATCGCCGAGGGCATCAAGGGCGACCTGCTCGCCCAGGGCCTCGTCCTCGACTCCTTCGCCATCCAGGGCGTCACCGACCGCAACGGCTACATCGAGGCGCTCGGAGCGCAGGAGATCGAGCGCGTCCGCCGCGAGGCCGACGTCGCGCGGATCAACGCGGCCCGCGAGGTCAAGGCTCGCCAGCTGGCCACGGACGAGGCGAACCTGATCGAGCAGACCGCCTACGACAAGAACACCGCCGCCGCGAAGTCCGAGGTCGGCCGCGCCAACGCCGAGGCCGAGCAGGCCGAGAACCTGGCCCGCGCCGAGCGCGAGCAGGCCGTCCTCGTGCAGCGCGCCGAGAACCGGCAGGCCGAGCTCGACGCCGACGTCAAGCGCGTCGCGGACGCCGAGAAGTACCGCCGTCAGACCGAGGCCGACGCCGACGCCTACGGACGCGAGAAGAAGGCCGAGACGGACCGCCAGGTCGCGCAGCAGGTCTCGGACGCCGAGGCGTACGCCGTCCAGCGCCAGGCGGAGGCGCGCCAGGCGTCCGCCGCCGCCGAGGCCGCCGCCGTGAGCGCCCGCGCCGAGGCCGAGGCCCACGCACTGCGGGCCAAGGCGGGCGCCGAGGCCGAGGCGCTGCGCGCGAACGCGACCGCCGAGGCGGAGGCCATCCGCGCGAAGGGCGAGGCGAGCGCGGCGGCCATCGCGGCCGAGGCGGAGGCGCTCCGCGAGAATCAGGAGGCGATCCTGGGTCGCGAGCTCATCGGGCAGCTGCCCTCGCTCATGGCCGAGTTCGCGAAGGGCTACCAGAACGTCGGCTCGGTGACGCTGATCGGCGGCGACACCGCCGGCACCCACATCGCGCGCGAGCAGGCGGCGGGTCTCGCCGCGACGTTCGACAGCGTCAGGTCGGCGACCGGCGTCGACCTCGGCGCGATCCTCCAGGGCCAGGCCTTCGGCCGGGGGATGGCGACCGGCGGCACCGTCGTTCCGACCGGCGCGTCGGTGGCGACGGGATCGAGTGACGCCCCGCGTCCGTCCGGCACCGGCGACCCGACCGCCGTCGCCTCCACGAGCTGACCGCAGGGTCCCGCCGATCCCCGGCGGTTCCACCACTGCCGCCGCCGTGCTCGTCGGTGGGCGCCCGTCGGCGTCCGCCCTCGAGCACGGCGTGCGGCGTTCTACGCGACCGGGTCGTGCCCCTGCCCGGCGTCGAGGGGCCGCGCTCAGGCCAGCGGCTTGCGCATCTGCAGGGACGTCGTCTCGTAGCCGAGCGACTCGTACAGCGCCCGCGCGACGGTGTTGAAGCCGAACACGTTCAGCGCGAGGGCGGAGCCGCCGCAGGAGCGGACGTGCGACTCCGCGAGCAGCATCGCCGCCCGGCCGAGGCCGCGGCCGCGCTCGGCGGCGTCGATCTGCACGTCCCAGACGTATCCGACGCCCTCGAGCCCGCTCGGGTGCGGGCCGAGCCAGAGCGACCCGACCGCGCGGCCGTCCTCGGAGACGAGGAGCACGTCGTGCCCGGCGGCGGGGGAGCCGCCCGGGAAGTACTTCTCGTACGAGGTGTCGGCGTTGCGCGTCGCGGCCGCCTCGTCGTCGCCCGCCCGCATCCGGTCCTCGATGTACGCCGAGCGCTGGACCCGCATCCACGTGGCGAGAGCGGCGGCGGGAATCGGCTCGAGCGTGACGGTCATCCCCTCACGATCCCACTCCTCACCGCCCCCCCCGCGATCGATCCGTCGCGGACGGCCCGCGCGGGATCCGCGGACGGGCCGCTCGCGACGGATCGCCGCCGGCCCGGGTCAGTCCGGGGTCCGCTCCGCGTGCTTCCGCTTCCCCAGGCGGGTGGCGAGGAACAGCAGCGTCCCCACGACCACGTAGCCCGCCGTCGCCAGCCAGACCACGCCCGTCTGCTGCGTCAGCAGCACCACGCTCGCGATGGTCGCGAGCACCGGCACCACGCGCGGCACGGAGTAGTGGGCGTGGTCGACGCGGTCCTTCTTCAGCACCAGCACCGACACGTTCGCCGCGATGAACACCAGCAGGAGCAGCAGCACCGTCGTCTCGGCGAGCGTGCCGACGTCGCCGATCAGGCTGAGCAGCATCGTCACTCCGCCGACGACCACGATCGACACCCACGGCGTGCGGCGGCCCGGCAGCACCTTCCCGAAAGCGCTCGGAAGCAGCCCGGAGGTGGCGAGCCCGAACCCGACCCGCGACGCCATCACCATGAACAGCAGAGCGCCGTTCGCGATGGCGACCAGCGCGATGAGGCCGAACAGCCACGGCGGCACGGCCACTCCGCTCGCCGCGACCACGTCCAGCAGGGGGCCGCTGGAGGCCGCGAGCTCGTCGTTCGGCAGCACGATCACGGCGCCGAGCGCGATGAGGAGGTAGACCACGGCGGCGGTGATCAGCGCACCGAAGAGGGCCCGCGGGTAGACCTTCGAGGGGTTCCGCACCTCCTCGGCCATGTTCGCCGCGGCCTCGAAGCCGAGGAACGAGAAGAAGGCGACGATCGAGGCGGCGAACGCCCCCTGCAGCGGAGCGACGTCGGGGTTGAACTCGAGCACGCGGGAGGCGTCGCCGTCACCGGAGCCGAAGAAGACCGCGGCGCAGACGATGACGATGACCAGTCCGCTCACCTCGATCACCGAGGCGACCAGGTTCGCGGTCAGCGACTCCTTCACCCCGCGCAGGTTCACCAGGGTGAGGATCGCGATGAAGACGATCGCGGTGGGGATCGGCGGCACGTCCAGCAGAGCCCCGAGGTAGTCGCCCGCGAACGCGTTCGCCAGGGAGGCGGCCGTCGTGATGCCGGAGGCCATCATCAGGAAGCCGATCAGGAACGAGAGGTACGGCTTCCCGAACGCGCGGTCCACGTAGCGCGCCGCCCCTCCGGCGTGCGGGTACTTGGTGATCAGCTCGGCGTACGTGCCCGCCGTGAGCAGGGCGACGACCAGCGCGATCAGCAGCGGCAGCCAGATCACGCCGCCCACGTCCTCGGCCATCGTGCCGACCAGGGTGTAGATGCCGGCGCCGAGTGTGTCGCCCACGATGAAGGCGAACAGCAGCGGCCCGGTGATCACCCGCTTGAGCGACGCCTTCCCGGGAGCGGTCTCGGCGGTGTCCGTCGTGTCGGTCATCCGGACACTCCACCGAAGCGGAGGGTCCGAGCGCAAGCCTCGCCGCCCGATCGCTGCGAGATTTCTCATCATCGCGACCCGTGTGGCAGGGGCCCGGGCGGCGAGGACTCCCACAGCGCGCGGATCCCGGGACTTGGGCGATCGGCCGCATCAGAGGGAGCGGACCCGGTGCGCACAGGGTGAACAGGGGGCGACCGCGCGTGCCGCCGCGCGCCCGCACTGGGTAGGCTGGAGCGCTTCGTCGTGAGTGGAGCGGTCGCGGAGGAATCATGGGCAAGAAGCGCAACCAGGGACGATCCGGAGGCGGTCAGAGCGGGTCCGGCGGTCAGGGCGGCGGCCGCACGGCCGAGACCGCGCTGATGGTGCGGTTCCGCAGCTGGTACCGCTCGCACCTCGCCGAGGTGGGCATGCAGCACGAGCACCTCGAGGCCGACGAGGCCGTCGAGGTGCTGACCGACCTCTTCGCGATGACCCGCGACCTGCGCCCGCGCGGCTCCTTCGCCCAGCCCGACGCCGAGCTGCTCGAGGCCGTCTTCGACCAGATCGAGGCAGACCTGTCGGGGGAGGAGAGCGAGGCCGACCTCGACGACACCCTCTTCACCGTCGCCGAGGTCGTCGAGCACTTCCTCGACTTCCTCACCGACGAGGACCTCTGGACCGGCACCGACGAGGAGCTGGACGAGTGCCAGGCCGTCCTCGACGAGGTCCTCGACCTCGCCGGCTCCTTCGTGGAGGCCGTGCTCGACGACCTCGCCGAGCTCGACGAGGTCCCGGCCGAGGAGCAGCTCTCCGCCGTGCGCGCCACCGCTCTCGTGCACGCCGCCGACGTCGTGGTCGAGCACCTCGCCGCCGACGACGGCGCGACCCTCACCGAGCGCGCCGCCCGCGAGATCGCGGTCGAGGCGGGCATCTCCTCCGCGGGATCCACCCCGAGCGACGACTCCGTCCGCATCCCGGTCTCGGCCTGGTGGGACGCGCTGGTCGGCTCGGCCGTGCTCGAGCAGGAGGGATCCGCCGCAGGTCTCGGCGAGGCCGCCGTGCTCTGGCGCAGCTCCGACGCGCACGAGGCCGCCGCCGAGCGCATCGCCTACGTCGCCCGCTTCCTCGAGCAGTGGATCCTCAGCGCCCAGACCGCGCTGGCGGCCGCCGACACCGAGGACGGCGCCTTCTCCCCGGAGGAGCGCGCGGTCACCACCACCGACGCCGTGCTGGTCCGCATCGCGGTCGCCTGCCAGGCCGAGATCCACCCGGGCCTGGTCGTCGGTGAGCTGGTCGACGAGCTGGCCGCCGACTCCGGAGTCTCGCTCGACGAGGCCCTCGACGAGCGCGAGCGCATGGTCGGCACGGCCGAGCGGATGCTCGACGACACCGCCGAGCTCGGGCTGCTGCTGCACTCGCCCGAGTTCGGCTACGCGGTGCCGGAGGGCCTGGCGCCCGTCCTCGCCTCCGTCGTCCGCGCGACGGTCGTCCTCCTCGGAGAGCGCGAGGCCACCCGCCTCGAGATCCTCGACGAGGCGACCCAGGACACGGCGACGGCCTACGCGCTCCACGTCGCCCTGCTCGGGACCAAGCCCGTCGTCTGGCGGCGCCTCGAGCTCTCCTCCGAGTCGTCGCTGCGCGATCTGCACCTCGCGCTCCAGCTCTCGCTGGGCTGGACCGACGCGCAGCCGCACTACTTCAGCGTGGGCGTGCCCGATGAGGAGCAGGCTCCGATCGGCTCGCCGTCCGACGCGGAGGAGTTAGGCGCCGACCTCGTGGACGAGGCGGGCGTCGCGCTCGCCGAGGTGCTCGAGCAGGAGCAGGACGAGCTCTTCTACGTCTACGATCTCGAGGACGAGTGGCGCCACGTGATCCGCCTGGAGTCGATCGCGCCGCTGTCGTCGGCTCTGCCGCGCTGCACGGGCGCGCGCGGCGCGGCTCCGCTCGACGTGCCGGGAGGCCCCGCGGCCTGGGCCGACACGGTGCGGGCGGCGACGGACCCGTCCTCGGCCGACCACGCGGAGGCGCTCGAGGCTCTCGGCCTCGCCGCCGGAGCCTCGTTCGATCCGGCCGCGGTCGACGTCGACGGCATCAACCGCTCGCTCGGTCTCCTGCGCTCCGCGGTCTGACGCCCCGCCGGAGGGCGTCATCGGAGGAGGCCCCCGCTCCCGCTCACCGCGGGAGGCGGGGGCCTCCTCCGGTGTTGGGCGTCACGGGGTGAGCAGCAGCTTGCCGATGTGGCCGGAGGAGCGCATCACGTCGTGCGCCCGCTCGGCCTCGGCGAGCGGGACCACCTCGTCCACCACCGGGCGCACCGTCCCGGCGGCGACCAGCGGCCAGACCTCTGCGCGCACCCGCGCGACGATCGCGCGCCGCTCCTCGAGGGGCCGGGCGCGGAGGGTCGTGGCGTGCACCGCCCCGCGCTTGCGCATCAGGACCCCGAGGTCGAGCGAGCCCAGCGCGCCGGACTGGTTGCCGATGAACACCACGCGCCCGCCCACGGCCAGCGCCTCCAGGTCACGGGCCAGGTAGTCGCCGCCGACGGGGTCGAGGATCACGTCGACGCCGCGCCCGCCGGTCGCCTCGCGGATCCGCTCGACGAAGTCCTCCTCGCGGTAGTCGATCAGGACGTCGGCCCCGAGCGCGCGGCACGCCTCGAGCTTGCGGGGGCTGCCGGCCGTGACGGCGACGCGGGCGCCGAGGGCGGCGGCGATCTGGATGCCCGTGGTCCCGATCCCGCTCCCGCCGCCGTGGAGGAGGACGGTGTCGCCGGATCCGAGCCCGGCCACCATCACGAGGTTCGACCAGACGGTGGACGTCGTCTCCGGGAGGGCGGCGGCCGAGATGAGGCCGACGCCGTCCGGCACCGGCAGCACCAGGCCCGCGTCGACCGCGACGTACTCCGCGTAGCCGCCGCCGGAGAGCAGCGCGCAGACCTCGTCGCCCTCCGCGAACCCGGTTGCGTCCTCGCCGAGCGCGACGACCGTGCCGGACACCTCCATCCCGAGGATCTCGGAGGCGCCGGGCGGCGGCGGGTAGACCCCGCCGCGCTGGCCGAGGTCGGCGCGGTTGACGCCGGCGGCCGCGACGCGGACGAGGACCTCGCCGGGTCCGGGGGAGGGCGTCGGCACCTCCTCCAGCACGAGTCGGGAGTCGGGGCCGGGGTTCTCGATGCGGATCGCCTGCATGAGGGGGATGCTACGCCGCGGGCCTCGGCGCTCGCGGTGCTCCCGCCCGGCGAGGGGCCGGCTCAGCGCTGCTCCGCCAGGAACGCCAGCACCGCGTCCTTGAAGCCCCGCGCGGGCACGGTGCTGGTGTGGTCGCGGCCGGGGACGCTCACGAACCGCGCCCCCGCCGCCGCCGCCAGCAGCTCTCCGCCGGGAGCGATCGGATCCGCGCCGCCGGTCACGAGCAGCGTCGGCAGGCCGGGGTGCCGCCCGTGCTCCGGGTGCGCCCCGCCGCGGACGCCGTCGGCCACCGCCACCAGCGCCGCGAGGTCGTTGCCCTGCACGCCCTCCGCCATGCCGATGAAGGCGCGGGTGAAGCCGTCGTCGATCTCGCCGCCGGAGGCGACGCGGGCCCGGGCCGCCTCCGCGTCGAAGGAGCGGAGGGACTCGCCCACGGTCAGCCCGCCGAGGCTCAGCGATGCGAGCCGCTCCGGGTGCTCGAGCCCCAGCACCCAGCTCATCCGGGCGCCGAGGGAGTACCCGAGCACGTGGGGCGCGTCGAGGTCGTAGGAGTCGAGCACCCGCACCAGGTCGGCCACCATGGCGTCCACGCTGTAGGAGTCGGAGTGGTGCGGCTTCTCGCTCGCGCCGTGCCCGCGCTGGTCGAGCGCGACGACGCGGTACCCGGCCCGGTGCAGCGTCCGCAGCCAGCCCGACGTCTCCCAGTTGAGCACGGCGTGGGAGGCGAAGCCGTGCACGGCGAGGACGGTCGGGGCGCTCTCCTCGCCGACGGAGTAGGTGGCCAGTCTCACTCCGTCGTCGGCCACGACGTACACGGGCGGAGGGAAGGCGATCACTCCACCACCCTGCCCGCCGCCGCGGGGTCGAGGGGGCACCGCGCCGCGGACACGCCGGGCGGAGTCCCCGTAGCGGAGAGAGGCCGGGCCCGGTGTCCCCGGACGGTCAGCGCGGCGGACGGGTGGAGCGGGCGAAGGGCACGGCGATCCAGAGGCGCACGGTGCGTCCCCGGCCGGACCGGATCCCGAGGACGGCGCACAGCACGAGGTTGAGCACGGCCAGCGCGAGGATCGCCGAGATCGTCGCGAGCGGCCAGTCGGCGCCGAGCGAGTCGCGCACCGACACCAGCGCGAGGTGCAGCGGGACCAGCATCAGCTGGAGCGCGAGGTAGGTGAGCTGCCAGTTGACGGCGACCAGCCCGTTCCGGTCGCTGAGGGTGCCGATCCGCCGCCGCGACCCCCACACCATCACGGTCGCCGTGAGGGAGATCACGGGGGAGATCACCACGAAGCCGGCGAGCGCCGACAGCCCGGCGAACCAGACGGCACGGGCGCCCTTGCGGTCCCGGGTGCGGTGCCGCAGCTCGTCGTCGTCCATCGCCGCCTCCTCGCGCCGGGACCAGTCTCGCACCCGCCCCCGCGTCGAGGCGGGGGATCGCCCCCGAGTTCCGGGGGTTCCCCGGATGGGGCGGGTCCGGGCGCGTCCGTAGCGTGGAGGCATCGCCGGAGCACACCGGCAGCACCGCCGGCCCGCCCGGCGGGACCGCATCCCGCCGGGCGACCGGCACCCGAGAAGGAGCACACCGTGACCACCGACGACCGCACCGCCCGCCTCTCCACCCCCGCCGACGAGCAGCCGACCGTGGACCTGGGCGCGACCGCCGTCCTCACCGAGGAGCGGCCGTCCGCCGGGGAGCGCCCCGCCGCCGAGGAGTCCGCCTCCTCGCAGCAGGCCCGCGCCCCCTACGGCACCCCCGCCGTCCCGCCCGCGGCGCTCGCCCCGGCGCCCTCGACCCCGTTCTCGCTCACCAGCCTGATCCTCGGCGTCACCTCCGTCTTCTTCGGACTGACCGTGATCGCTCCGGCCGCGGGCCTCGTCTTCGGCATCCTGGGCCTGCGGAGGGAGCCGACCGGCCGCACGCTCTCGATCTGGGGCATCGTGCTCAACTCCGTCATGCTCGGCCTCGTCCTGCTCTTCGCGATCGCCGTGCTCGTCGTGGTCGTGCTCGTGCCGCTCGCGGCCCTCGCGTCGGGCAGCGACTACCGCTGATCCGCCGCTTCCCGCGTCCCGCGCCTCCTGTCCGCTCCGGCGGCGGGAGGCGCGGTCGTTCCGCGCCCGCCGAGCGGACGCTCCGCGCCCGCGTCCGCCGCCGCCCCGTGCCCCGGGGATAGGCTGGCCGCGCAGTTCGCGAGCCCCCTGCACCCTCCGGGGCCGCACGACGACAGCAACGGAGCTGGACGTGACCCTCGCACCGAGCACCCTCCCCGACCGCGACCCGGAAGGCAGAGCCCTGGACGACACCGAGACCCCCGCCACGCGCACCGAGAGCGACTCCCTCGGCTCGATGGAGATCCCCGCCGAGGCCTACTGGGGCATCCACACGGCGCGGGCCCTCGACAACTTCCCGATCTCGAAGCGCCCCATCTCGATCTACCCCGATCTCGTCCGGTCCCTCGCGACGGTCAAGCTCGCGGCCGCCCGGGCCAACACCGAGCTCGGCACCCTCGCCCCCGCCAAGGCCGAGCTGATCGAGGCCGCGTGCCGCCGCATCATCGACGGCGAGTTCCACGACCAGTTCGTGGTCGGGGTGATCCAGGGCGGCGCCGGCACCTCGACGAACATGAACGCGAACGAGGTCGTCGCCAACGTCGCACTCGAGATCGGCGGCTTCGAGCGGGGCGACTACGCGCACCTGCACCCCCTCGACGACGTCAACCGCAGCCAGTCCACCAACGACGTCTACCCGACCGCGATCAAGATCGCGATGACCTGGTCGCTGCGCCGCCTGCTCGACGAGCTGGCGCTGCTGCGCGAGTCGTTCTCCCGCAAGGCGGTCGAGTTCGGCAGCGTCCTGAAGGTCGGCCGCACGCAGCTGCAGGACGCGGTGCCGATGACGCTCGGCCAGGAGTTCCACGGCTTCGCGACGACCCTCGGCGAGGACCACGCCCGCCTCTCCGAGACCATCTGGCTGCTCGCCGAGGTCAACATCGGAGCCACCGCGATCGGCACAGGCATCACCGCCGATCCGCGCTACGGCGCGGCCGCTGTCCGCCACCTCAACGAGATCACCGACCTCGACCTCGAGATGGCGCAGGACCTCGTCGAGGCGACGAGCGACACCGGCGTCTTCATGTCGTTCTCGAGCGCGCTCAAGCGCTCCGCGATCAAGCTGTCCAAGATCTGCAACGACCTGAGGCTCCTCTCCTCGGGCCCTCAGGCCGGCTTCGGCGAGATCAACCTGCCTCCGCGCCAGGCGGGATCCAGCATCATGCCCGGCAAGGTGAACCCGGTCATCCCCGAGGTGGTCAACCAGGTCGCCTACTCGGTGGCCGGGGCCGACGTCACGGTCACGATGGCGGCCGAGGCGGGTCAGCTCCAGCTCAACGCCTTCGAGCCGGTGATCGCGCACTCGCTGCTGCAGAGCATCACCTGGATGACGCAGGCCTGCAGGACGCTCCGCGAGAACTGCATCGACGGCATCACCGCGAACGTCGACCGGCTCGAGGCCATGGTCGCCTCCTCGGTCGGGGTCGTGACGGCGCTCACGCCGAGCATCGGCTACACCGCGTCCGCCGCCCTCGCGAAGGCCGCCCTCGCGACCGGCCGCAACATCGCCGACCTGGTGGTCGAGGCGGGGCTGATGTCCCGCGAGGAGGTCATGCGGCTGATCTCGCCGGCGCGGCTCTCGGGCATCGAGGCGATGACCGCGGCGCTCCCGATCATCGACCCCGCGCCGGAGGCGTGACCGCGGCCGCGAGGCGCGCCCCGGCGTAGCTGCGCCAGGGCGCCCAGCGGCGCCCGGCCTCGGCCAGCCCGCGCTCGCCGGCGGGCAGGCCGCGCGCCGCCGCGCCCCGCCGGAGCACGGGATCCCCTGTGAGCAGGACGTCGGGATCTCCGGTCGCCCGCTGTGCCACCTCGGCCGCCGTGGCCGCGTCGATCCCGGGGACCGCCAGCAGCTGCTCGGCGAGCTCCTCCCGGTCGGCGTCGAGCCGCAGGGCTCCCTCGGCGAGCAGCGTGCAGGTCCGCACCAGCACGTCGGCGGATCCGCGGAGCACGTCGGCGGCGTGCTCGGCGATCACCGCGGGGGAGGGGAAGGCGCGTGCGATCGATCCGCTCGCCACGGACTCCGGGAGCGTCGCGCCGAGCGCCGCGACCAGCCGTGCGGCCTCCCGCCGGCCGAGCAGCGCGCGCACCAGCGTCTCGGCCGGGTCGACGGAGCCGGGCACGCGGACACCGGGGCGGGCGGCGACGCTCGGAGCGAGTGCGGGATCGGCCGCGAGGGCCTCGTCCACGGCGCGGGCGTCCGCGTCCAGGTCGAGCAGCCGCCTCACCCGGGCGACCAGCGGCCCGACGTCGGCGACGGAGACGAGCGTCGCGCTGCAGCGGACGCTCTCCCCGTCCGCCGCCAGCCGGATCAGCGCCGCGCCCCCGGGCAGGACGAGCGAGCGCGCGTAGCCGCCGGGGGACGCCTCCTCGATGCCCGGGAGCGCGGTGCCGCCGAGCACGTCGAGCACCCCGGGATCGAACGGAGCCCGCACTGCCAGCCGGAGCTCCAGCGTGGTCGCGCCGTCGTGGACGCTCGCCTCGGAGCGCGTGCCGCGGGCCGAGGCGCGCAGGGCCGTCGGGGTCCGCTCGTACACCTCCGCCAGGGTCGCGTTGAACTGCCGGATGCTCGTGAAGCCGGCGGCGAAGGCGACGTCGGACACGGGCAGGTCGGTGCTCGTGAGCAGGAGCCGGGCGGTCTGGGCGCGCTGGGCGCGAGCGAGGGCCAGCGGAGGCGCGCCCAGCTCCTCGCGCAGGATGCGGCCGAGGTGGCGCGCGCCGTAGCCGAGCCGGGCGGCCAGCCCCTCGACCCCCTCGCGGTCGACCACTCCGTCGGCGATCAAACGCATGGCGCGCGCCGCCGTGTCGTCGCGCAGGTTCCACTCGGGGGAGCCGGGGACAGCGTCCGGCAGGCAGCGCTTGCAGGCGCGGAGCCCCGCCTCGTGCGCGGCGGCGGCCGTCGGGTAGAAGCGCACGTTCGCGCGCCGCGGCGTGATGGCGGGGCAGCTCGGACGGCAGTAGATGCCGGTGGAGTGCACGCCGGTCAGGAACCGCCCGTCGAACCGGGAGTCGCGGGAGGCGACGGCGCGGTAGCGCTCCTCGAAGAGCGGATCGGAGTCGGGCACGCCTCGAGCCTCGCACGCGGCGACGTCGAGCAGGAGCGGGAATCGGACACGGGCGTCCGCACCCCGGCCCTCCTCCACGCGCCCGGCGCGTGTCAACCGCCGACAGCGCACCCCGCCCGTGCCCTACTGTCGGCCCCATGAGCGCCTATCCGCCGCCCGCACCGCCCGCCACCGCCCGCCCCTCCGTCGTGCCGACCGTGCTCGGCTCGATCGGCGTGGCGCTCCTCGGGATCCTGCTGCTGCTCGTGCTCGCCTACGTGGTTCTCGGACTCGGCGTCAGCGCCGCGGGGATCTGCGCGGTCATCGCCCTCGTCCCGCTGACCGTGGTTCTGCTGGGCGTCCGCTGGGTCGACCGGTGGGAGCCGGAGCCAGCGCTGGGCCTGTGGTTCGCGTTCCTCTGGGGCGCGGCCGGGTCCGTCGCGATCGCGCTCCTGGTCGACCTCGGCGTGCAGATCGCCGTCTACGCGTCCGGGCAGCAGCCGAGCGGATCCGACTTCGTCGGCGCCGTGATCCAGGCGCCGCTGGTCGAGGAGACGGCCAAGGGGATCGGCGTCCTCCTCGTCCTGCTGATCTGGCGCCGGACCTTCGACGGGCCCGTCGACGGCATCGTCTACGCGGCCGTCGTCGCCTCCGGGTTCGCCTTCGTCGAGAACATCCTCTACTTCGGCAGCGCGCTGGTGGAGGGCGGTCTCGGCTCGCTCGCCGTGACCTTCTTCCTCCGCGGGGTGCTCTCGCCCTTCGCGCACGTGCTCTTCACCGCCTGCACGGGCGCGGCCCTCGGCTTCGCCTCGAACCGGCCCGCCGTCGCGCGGCTGCCCATCGCCCTGCTCGGGCTGGCGCTCGCCGCGTTCCTGCACGCGCTCTGGAACGGCTCGTCGTTCCTGGTGTCCGACTGGTTCGGCTTCTACGGCGTGGTCCAGGTGCCGCTGTTCGCGGTCGCCGTGGTCGTGGTGGTGCTGCTGCGCCGGCAGGAGCGGCGCGTGACGCTCCAGCGGCTCGACGACTACGCCGTCGCCGGCTGGCTCTCGCCGGCCGAGGTGCGGATGATCGGCACCGCGGAGGGGCGCCGCACCGCCGCTCGCTGGGCCCGGAGCGCGGGAGGGGACCGGCCGCGGGCGATGCGGGACTTCCTCCGCTCGGCGACGCGGCTCGCGCACCACCGGCAGCACCTCCTGCTCGGCCGCGGCGGACGCACCGGAGCGGTCGACGAGCAGGTCCTGCTCGACGAGCTCGTCGCCCGCCGGGCGGTGCTCACCCGCTGAGCCGGGGCCGCCCCCGCTCAGCCCCGGCGCGCTAGGCGGAGGCGCTGCGCACGCGGCGCTCGCCGGCCGTCACGGGCACGCCGAGCCGGTTCTGCGCGGGCGGCAGCGGGCAGTTGTAGTGGGGCGAGAAGCCGCACGGCGGGATGTACGCCCGGTTGAAGTCCAGGAGCACCGGAGCGGGGGTGCCCGCGTCGGCCGCGCCGCCGATCCGCTGCACGACGAGGAAGCGGCCGACGGGGTAGCTCGCGAGCTCCGGGTCGTCGCTGCGGTTGGTCGGATCGCCGAACGGGACGAGGAGCGTGCCGCCGTCGTCGAACGCCGCGACCGTGTACTCGCGGGCGCGCCCGTCGTCCACGAGCGAGAAGGTGATGTCGCCGGGCACGACGAGCTCGCGGGTGGCGCCGTTGTCGCGCAGGTGCTCGAACGGGACCGTGCGGTCCTCGGCGACCGGCTCGAACCACGCCTCGAGCACCCAGGCGGCGTCGAACGGGAAGGTCTCGATGGCGTCGAAGGACCGGATGCCGTCGGAGGCCGCGTCCCAGACGCGGTAGCCGTACTCGGGCTCGCCGGTGTCGAGGTTCTCGCGGCGCATCCGCGTCAGGGTCGCCGAGGGGCCGTAGCCGGCCAGCGCCTGCTCGTCGTCGACGCTCTCGCCGGGCTCGAGCCAGCGCGTCTCGACGAGGGCGAGATCGCCCCGGGGTCCGGTGACGCGCTCGACGCGTCGGGCGAGCCACGACTCCCAGCCGGCGCGTGCCGACTCCGTGAGGTCGATCGAGGCGCGGGAGGGGGCGGTGACGCTGCTGCTCGGAGTGGCCATGGGGCGTGCAACGCGGGGCCGTCCGGTTCTCTTCCCGGTCGATGACCGGACGGAGGACGGACACCCGCGAGAAAGAGCTCGACGCCCTGCGGCAGCGGCAGGGCCGGCTGCTCGGACGGGGCGTCGAGCTCTTCGTGAGAGAGAGGATGCTCCTCCGCGGCGCCGAGCGCAAGAGGCATCCGGATCCCGCTGTCGGCACGGCCCGCTTCGGATCGCTCGGTAGACTGGACCGCCTGTTTTCCCGCGGCCCCCGGAGCGCATCCCGCGCCTCCCGGCCCGCGGCGGCGGACCCTCGGAAGGCGGACGATGACGGACGGCAGCACTGTGCAGGCCACCGAGCTCTCTCGGGAGCGCGACTACGTGGCGGCGCTCTACGCCCGCCTCGACGAGCTGATCGCCCAGGCCCGCGAGGCTCTGGACACGGTCCGCATCGAGAGCGTCGGCGGCAACCACCAGAGCCGCTCCGAGCGCGACGCCTACGCGCGGCTCTACGAGGACCGCATCCGCTCGCTCACCGGCGCCGACGACCGGCTCGCCTTCGGCCGGCTGACGCTCGCGGACGCCGACGCCGAGCACCGCTACATCGGCCGGATCGGCCTGCGCGACGAGGAGCAGGACACGCTGCTGCTCGACTGGCGCGCCCCGCAGTCGGCCGCGTTCTACCAGGCCACCGCCGCCCGGCCGATGGGGACGCGCGCCCGGCGCCACCTCACCACTCGGGGCCGCGAGGTCCTCCGCTTCGAGGACGAGGTCTTCGATGAGGAGCTGCTGCGCGAGGGCACCGTGCTGCAGGGCGAGGGCGCGCTCATGGCGGCCCTCGGTGCGCAGCGCACCGGCCGGATGCACGACATCGTCGCGACCATCCAGAGCGAGCAGGACCGCATCATCCGGTCCGAGCTGCGCGGCGTGCTCGTCGTGCAGGGCGGGCCGGGCACCGGCAAGACCGCGGTCGCCCTGCACCGGGCCGCCTACCTCCTCTACTCCTACCGCGACCGCATCGCCTCCTCCGGCGTGCTCGTGGTCGGCCCCTCACGCTCCTTCCTCCGCTACATCGAGGCGGTGCTGCCCTCGCTCGGCGAGACGGGTGTCGTCCTCTCGACGCTCGGCCAGCTCTACCCGGGCCTCGACCTCGTCGAGGAGGACGTGCCCGCGGTCGCCCGCGTGAAGGGCTCGGCGCGGATGGCGGAGCTGCTCAAGCGCGCGGTCCGCTCCCGCCAGACCGTCCCGGCCGAGACCCAGGTGCTCGACGTCAACGGCGAGAAGCTCCGTCTGGAGCCGCAGGACGTGGAGCGCGCGATCACCCGCGCGCGCGACACCCGCAAGCCGCACAACGAGGCGCGCGTCTCCTTCGTCAAGACGCTGCTCTCGCAGCTCACCCGCCAGCTCGCCGATCAGCTGCGGAGCCACGGCAGCACGGTCGACGAGGCCGACGAGGCGGTGCTGCGCGAGGACGTGCGGACCGCCCACGACGTCCGCGTCGCTCTCAACACCGCGTGGATCCCGCTGACCCCCGAGAAGCTGCTGCAGGACCTCTACGCCCGTCCGAACTGGTTCGCGACCCTCACGCCGCGCTGGACCGCCGCGCAGCGCTCCCTCCTCCGCCGAGACCGCGACGCTCCGTTCACGGTCTCCGACGTACCGCTGCTCGACGAGGCCGCGGAGCTGCTCGGCGCCTACGACGACCACGCCGACGCCTCGAAGAAGGCCGAGAAGGAGCAGCGCAAGCGCGACGTCGAGAACGCGGAGGCCGCCATCCGCAACATGGGCGTCGACGGCCTCGTCAACGCCAAGGACCTCGCGGCCGGCTTCGCCGAGCGCTCGGTGCTCGGGACCACCGCCGAGCGGGCCGCGGCCGACCGCACCTGGACCTACGGGCACGTCGTGGTCGACGAGGCGCAGGAGCTCTCGCCGATGCAGTGGCGGGTGCTGCTGCGCCGCTGCCCGATGCGCTCGTTCACGATCGTGGGCGACGTCGCGCAGGCGTCCGGCGCCTCCGCCGCCTCGAGCTGGGACGCCGCGCTCCGCGACACCTTCGGCCGCCAGGGCCGGGGAGTGGAGGCGGCGCCGTGGCGCCTGGAGGAGCTGACGGTCAACTACCGCACGCCCGCGCAGATCGTCGCCTTCGCCGAGCGGACGGCGCGCGAGAACGGGCTGGAGATCACGCCGGGGGAGGCCGTGCGCTCCACCGAGTGGCCGGTGCGGACGATCCGCGATCGCGGCGACGCGAGCCTCTCGGAGCGCGTGCTGGCGGCCGTCGTCGAGGACCGGGCGATCGAGGCGGAGGGGACGCTCGCGGTCATCGCGCCCGACGACGACCTCGCCGCGATCGCCGAGCGCCTCGAGGAGCGGTTCGGCCGGGAGGTGGGCCGTGGAGCGACCGGGCTCGACCGCGCGATCGCCGTGCTGTCGACGAACGACGCCAAGGGGCTCGAGTTCGACTCCGTGATCATCGCCCGCCCTCGCCTCATCGCGCAGACCGGCGAGCGCGGCGCCGCATCGCTCTACGTCGCGATGACCCGGCCGACGCAGCGCCTCACGCTCGTGGAGTGAGTGCTCGCAGCCCGCTCCCAGACTCCGCTCCCGAGCGCCGTAGGATCGAGGCATGAGCAGCGAGAACCTGACCAAGCCCGAGGTCGACGCCCCTGAGGGCCCGGCCCCCGACACCCTCGTCGTCGAGGACATCGTCGTCGGCGACGGCGCCGAGGCGCAGCCCGGCTCGACCGTCGAGGTTCACTACCTCGGCGTCGAGTACGACACCGGCGAGGAGTTCGACTCCTCCTGGAGCCGCGACCAGTCGATCAACTTCCCCCTCAACAACCTCATCCGCGCCTGGCAGCAGGGCATCCCGGGGATGAAGGTCGGCGGCCGCCGCAAGCTGATCTGCCCGCCCGCGCTGGCGTACGGCCCGGCCGGCGGAGGGCACCCGCTCTCCGGCAAGACCCTGATCTTCGTGATCGACCTGCTCGGCACCAAGTAGCTCCGAGCACACGACGAAGGCGCAGCTCCTAGCGGGGCTGCGCCTTCTTCACGCGGTCGACCAGCTCGCGCCAGGCTCCGTCGAGCTCGGTCTCGCCGAGGCGGACGTGGTGCGTCTGCACGCGGATCTCGTAGACGAAGCGGTCGGCCCGGCCGGGGGACTCGCCGTCGGCGGCGTCCCAGGGGAGCGAGCCGAGCAGGTCGCGCCAGGCGCGCTCGTCGGGCTGCTGCTCGACGTCGACCCGCCACACCCGGCGGAGGCCGGCGACTCCGCCGCTGCGCGACACGATGACGTCCATGCGCGCGATGCTACCCGCCTCCGTCCTCGAGCGGACCGGCTCAGGCGGACAGCGTCACGCCGACCGTCGTCCAGCCGGTGCGCACGGCGGCCTCGACCTCGGAGCCGGATCCGTAGCGCTCGGCGGCGGCCCGCACGGTGAGCGCGGCGAACGCCTCGAAGTCGGCCGTCGCGGTGAGGACGCCCCCGGTCAGCACGTCGTACCAGACCTGCCCAGCGCGCTCCCACGCCTTCCCGCCGAGGGTCGTCGCCGCCACGGCGAACGCGCGGTTGGGGATCCCCGAGTTGATGTGCACTCCGCCGTTGTCGTCGTCGGTCTCGACGTAGTCGGCCATCGAGCCCGGCTGCGGGTCGGAGCCGAGGACGTCGTCGTCGTAGGCGGTGCCGGGGGCGATCATCGACCGCAGGGCCGTGCCCTGCACCTCGTCGGTGAAGAGCCCCTCGCCGATCAGCCAGCTCGCCTCGTCGGCGCTCTGGCCGGCGCCGTACTGCTCCAGCAGGGCTCCGAACACGTCCGAGACCGACTCGTTGAGCGCTCCGGACTGGCCGCGGTAGACGAGGTTCGCCGTGTACTCGGTGATGCCGTGGGCGAGCTCGTGGCCGATCACGCTCTGCGAGACGGTGAAGCGGCGGAACACCTGGCCGTCCCCGTCGCCGAAGACCATCCGCGAGCCGTCCCAGAAGGCGTTGTCGTAGTCGTCGCCGAAGTGCACGGTCGCGTCGAGCGGCAGCCAGGCGTCGTCGATCGAGTCGCGGCCGTATGCACCCTGCAGGAAGGCCGACATCGCGCCGAGGCCGTCGTACGCCTCGTCGACGGCCGCATCCCCCGTGGCCGCCTCGCCCTCGCGGCGGACGACCGTGCCGGGCAGCGTCTCCTCGGTCCGCGCGTCCGCGATGGTGCGCTGGAGGGACTGCACGCGGGTGCGCGGCGAGGACGTCGCGGCGGCGGTCGGCGCCCCGCGGTCGGGCGCGGGCTCTCCGGGCCGGACGCGCCGGAACGGCACGTCCTGCTCGAGCGAGCGGCTCGCGGCCCGCGCGGCCCGGGCGAAGGCCGGATCGTCGAGGCGGGCGATGCGGACGAGGAGGTACGGCGGCACGACGGTTCGTCTCATGCCCCGATCCTGGCACCGACGTCCGACACGGTCCCGGGCTCGCCCGGCGGGCCCGCATGCGGTAGCGCCGAGCGGTAGCGTGAGCGCGACGAGCGGTTTCCAGCGATCCGGGGCCAGGCCCCGAGGACGACGAGGGCGGACATGGGCATCATCACGCGGGGCTTCTTCGGCAAGAGGGAGGCGGACCCGGACCTCCCGCCGGGCCAGCACCTCGAGAACGGCTTCCCCGTCCTCTCGATCGGGCCCACCCCGAACATCCACGAGTGGGCCTTCTCCATCGACGGCGGCCCCGCGGGCGTCCGCCGCTGGAACCGGGAGGAGTTCGACGCGCTTCCGCACGAGGACGTGCACACCGACATCCACTGCGTGACCCGGTGGTCGAAGCTCGGCACCAGCTGGCGCGGCGTCTCGGTCGACACGCTGCTGGAGGGCCTGCAGACGGACGCCGGCTTCGTCATGGCGCAGAGCTTCGGCGGCTACACGACGAACCTCCCGCTCGCCGAGATCCGCGGCGGGAGGGCCTGGGTCGTCACCGAGTTCGAGGGGAAGCCCCTCGCGGCCGAGCACGGCGGCCCCGCCCGGCTCCTGGTGCCGCACCTCTACTTCTGGAAGAGCGCGAAGTGGGTGCGGACGCTCCGCCTGATGCCCGGCGACGAGCCAGGCTTCTGGGAGCAGAACGGCTACCACATGCACGGGGACCCCTGGAAAGAGGAGCGCTACTGGTGATGTGGACGGAGGCGGTGGCCGAGTCGGTCGCGCCGCTCACGCCCACGTCGCGCCTCCTGGTGCTCCGCGTGCCCGGGTGGCCGGGCCACCTGGCGGGGCAGCACCTCGACGTGCGCCTCACCGCGCCCGACGGCTACCAGGCGAGCCGCTCCTACTCGATCGGCGCCCCGGCCGACGGGGAGCGGGTCGAGCTCGCGGTCGAGAGGCTGGACGACGGGGAGGTCTCCCCGTACCTGGTCGACGGACTCGAAGTGGGCGACCGGCTCGAGATCCGCGGTCCGATCGGCGGCTGGTTCGTCTGGCGCCCCGAGCAGGCGGAGCCGGTGCAGCTGATCGCGGGCGGGAGCGGCGTGGTGCCGCTGATGGCGATGGCGCGCGAGCACGCCCGGTCCGGGAGCGCGGCGCGGATGCAGCTGCTCTACTCGGTCCGCTCGCCCGTCTTCGCCTACTACCGCGAGGAGCTGGCGGCGCTCGCCGAGCGGCCGGCCGCGACGGGCGGAGTCGCGGTGGACCACGTCTTCACCCGGGTGGCGCCGGCGGGAGCGGCGCGTCCGGCCGGCCGCGTCACTCCGGAGCTGCTCGCCGAGGCGGCTCTGCCGGCCTCGCTCGAGCCGACCGTCTACGTGTGCGGCCCGACCTCGTTCGTCGAGGCCGTCGCCACCGCCCTGGTCGAGCAGGGCCACGCGCCCGAGCGCGTCCGCACCGAGCGCTTCGGCGGCGCCTGACGCCATTCCCCGCGAGGCGCCGCGCCCCGGCGGCGCCCCGGGGGGAGGGATCACTCGAAGGAGACGGTGCGGTTCTCGCCGATGTCGGGCTGTCCGCCGGTGACGGCGGCCTTGAGGACCTTGAACAGCACGACCGGACGCGGCTCGTCGGTCGCCCACAGCTCGACGGTCTCGGCCTCGACGCGGATCAGCGCGACGGTCGGGTCGTCCTTGCCGTCGGGGAACCAGCCGGCGACGGCCGGGGACCACAGCTCGTCCACCTTCGCCGGGTCGTGCACGACGGTCGCCGAGCCGGCCACCGACAGGTAGCCCTTCTTCGACTCGAACGCGACGTTGACGCTCGGGTTCGCGCGGATGTCGTCGACCTTGGGCGACGGGTCCTGCGTGAAGAACCACAGTTCGCCGTCGAAGTCGATGTCCTGGGCCTTGAGCGGACGGCTGACGAGCTGCCCGGTGGCGTTGACGGTGGTGAGGAGCCCGATCCCGGCGCTCTTCACCATCTCGGTGATCTGCTCGCGGTCGTCGGAGTCGGCGGGAGTGATGTCGGTGTCGGTCATGGTGCCGACGCTACGCGGACCGTGCGCCGCCGCAAGGGGTGGCGACGCCTCACCGCGCGTGTCTAGCGTCGAGGCATGGACACCGAATCGACGTACACCGCCATCCTCGACAGCGGAGCGGAGCAGGAGAGCATCCGCCTCGAGATGATCGACGGCTCCCCGCAGCGCTCCTTCACCCGCCTGGCCGACATCGACGGCGAGGAGGTCGAGGTGGTCTGGGAGCTGGAGCCCGACGACGACGGCTTCCACGTCTACCGCCCGGTGCGGGTCGAGGGCCGCGACGACGACAGCGGACTGGTCTCGGACGACCGGCTGACCGACGGCGGTGGCGCCGACGCGGCCTCCGGCGACTGATCCCCGGCGCGCCCGTCCGCCGGCCTGAGCCGAGCGGGCGGGCGCGCTGTCCCGTCCGGCTCGAGGGAGACGCCCCTCCGCTCAGGCCGTCGGGTGCAGGGCGTCGTACCCACGGAACTCCGGTCGGAGTCGCAGCACCGCGGCGAGGATCGCGATGATCGCGAGCCCGCCCGCGAGCGGCGGCAGCCAGAGCAGCGCGAGCGAGGCGAGCAGTCCCGTGTAGAGGTCGCCGACCCGCGGGCCGCCCGTCACCACGACGATGAACACGCCCTGGAGCCGACCCCGCATGTTGTCGGGGACCGCGGTCTGCAGCATCGTCTGCCGGAAGATCGAGCTGACGTTGTCGGAGGCGCCCGCGCCGGCCAGGGCGACCGCCGCCAGCGCGATGAGCACCGCGTTCGGCGCCGACGCGTCGTGCTGCACGAGTGCGGCACCGAGCAGGACCGCGCCGAACGCGACCACGAACGCTCCGTACACCTGGATCGAGCGGCCGATCGCGAGGCCCTGCCGGCGGACCCCGGTGAGCCGGCCGGAGAAGACGCCGCTGATCAGCGCCCCGATCGCGAACGCGGCCGTGAGGGCGCCCACCGTCACCGCGCCTCCGCCGAGCAGCACGGCGGCGGCCGCCGGGAAGACCACGCGCGGCTGTCCGAAGGTCATGGCCACGATGTCGACCAGGAAGGACATCCGGATGTTCGGGGCGCCCTTCAGGAAGCCCAGGCCGTAGCGGAGGGACTCCAGCCCCGGCCGCTGCCGCTCGCCCTCGGGCACGAGCGCCGGCAGCCCCGCGATGCCGAGGAACGCGGCGAGGAACAGCACGACGTCGATCGTGTACGTGATCGCGAAGCCGGAGGAGGCGACCAGCACGCCGGCGAGGGCGGGCCCCACGGTCACCTCGACTCCGCTCGCGATGCCGCCCAGCGCGGCGGCGGCGGGGACCAGCTCGGTGCGGAGCAGCCGCGGAGCCAGCGTCATCCGGGTGGTCACGATCACCGTCGTCGCCACCGCGTTCACGGCGGTGAGCACGTAGAGGGAGAGCGGGGTCTCGGCGCCGAGCCAGGCGAGGGCCGCGATCCCCGCGGTCGAGCCCCAGGCCACGACCGCGGCGAGCAGGAGCACCAGGCGGCGGTCGAACGCGTCGGCGAGCATCCCGCCGTAGAGGCCGGCGATCACGGTCGGGACCAGCGCCACCACGCCGACCAGCGCGACCGCGAGGGTCGATCCGGTGAGCTCGTAGATGTGCAGGCCGACCGCGACGATCGTCATCTGGCCGCCGATGCCCGAGATCACGTTGCCGGCCCAGAGCCGGGCGAAGGCCGGGGACTCGCGGAGGGGGGAGACGTCGAGGACGTGGCTGCGCCGGGGGGCGCGGGGGGTCTGGCTCACTCGCTCCATTCTGCTGACTCCGCCGCCCCGGCGGGCCGCGTCGCGCCGATCCGGGGGCTCAGGGGTCATCCCCTAGGGTGAGAGGCATGAGCACGTCATCCGACGGCGCGCCCGGGCGTCAGGGTCCTCCTGCCCCGCGAGCAGCCGGAGCCGCCCCCTCGCGACGCTCGATCCGCACCGCCGCCGAGGCGGGCGCGCGTCGCGCGGCGGCCGCCACGGGCGGTCGGCGCAGCTCCACGGGCGGCGTCCGCGCCGGAGCCGCTCGGACCGGTGCCACGGCCTCGGGAGCTCGCGGGTTCCTCCGCCGCTACGGAGCCGGGATCGTCTCGGTCCTCCTGGCCGTCCTCGCGGTCCCGCTGTCGTTCTTCGTCTGGTACGCCCTGATCTCGCTCGGCGCCTACCCGGGCGACCAGGCCGTCAGCGACCTGCTGGTCGGCGTGCTCTACACCGCGCTCGTGCACGCGGTCCTGCTCGCCGGGATCCTGCTCGCCGTCTCCACCCTCCGCGCCCGGCGTCGCGAGAAGCGTCCGCCGATCGCCGGCTGGATCGGCGTGGTCCTCAACGTCCTCGTGCTCGTCTACTGGCAGCTGCTGGTCTCGCCGTGGCTCGTCGTGCTCTGGAACCGGGCCACCGGCTCCTGATACCGCCCTCCCTCTGGTAGAGTCGTCCGGTTGCCGTTCGACGGCCGCGGATCAAGAGAGCCCACGCATCAGGCGCCGGGCACCGCGCAACGAGAGAGAGGGGATCCCATATATGGCACTCGAAGCAGATGTCAAGAAGGCGATCATCGAAGAGTACGCGACCCACCCCGGTGACACCGGATCCCCCGAGGTGCAGGTGGCCGTCCTGACCAAGCGGATCAAGGACCTCACCGAGCACCTCAAGGAGCACAAGCACGACCACCACTCGCGTCGTGGTCTGCTGCTGCTCGTGGGTCAGCGTCGTCGACTCCTCGGCTACCTGTCGGATGTGGACATCAACCGCTACCGCTCGCTGATCGAGCGTCTCGGTCTGCGCCGCTAGCTCCTCCCGGAGCAGGGCGCGGTCTCGATGACACTGCGAACTTCTTGCCGAACGGGCCGTTCTCCTCGCGGAGGGCGGCCCGTTCGCGTTCCCGGGCGGACGAGGCGCGCGGCGCCGGTCAGGGCAGGGGAGCGGGGCGGTCGACTCCGCCCCACGAGTAGCCGCTCGAGGCCGAGAACCAGTCAGCCGCGGCCCGCTGGAGCGCCGTGTCCTCCTCGGGGCGGCCGGGAGCCTCCACGGCGTCGACGAGCCCGGGCAGGGCGATCCGCCAGGCCGCCGCGCTGCGCTGGGCGCGGCCCCAGTCGCGCGCGCACACCGGGTCCTCGGCCGCCGCGGCGAGAGCCCGCGGCGAGGTCACCCGCCAGCCGGTGTCCGACTCCGCGACCACGACCGCGCAGGTGAGCGCGGCGCCGCGGATGATGCTGTCGGGACCGGCGGAGGGGCCGATCGCCTGATCCTGAGCCGCGACCACCGCGGTGAGCGCGAGCTGCAGCCGGGTCGAGGGCTCGTCGGGCCGCGGTCGGATCCTCCCGTCGCCGGCCGAGACCGAGGCCGCCGATCCGGGTGCGAGGAGCAGCCCGGAGGAGGACTGCGACGCGTGCAGGCTCAGCAGACCCGTCACTCCGTCCGTCCCGCTCGTCACGCCCCGCACCGAGGAGTCGCCGAGACTCCAGACGACGGGGGTGCGGTTGTGGATCGTGAGGCGCCGGTGGTCCTCGTCGAGGCAGGCCACGAGGTGGCCGGCCGGCACGCCCGCTCCGCCCTCGAAGGCGGACGAGGCGGCCAGCAGCTCCCGGGCGTCGTCGCACTGGGCGGGGGCGTCGGAGGCGGCGGCGGCCTGGTCGGCGACCGGCGCCCGGGGGGCGAGGGAGCCCTGCACGCCCGCGACCGCCGCCGTGGTGAGCGCCGCGGCGGCGAGGAGGAGGACCACGCCGCGCCTGCCCATCCTCCGCACCTCCTGGTCGGAGGCTAGCCCGGCACGGGCGCTCGGGCCAGCGCCGCGAGGGGCCCTCGAAGCGTCCGGCAGGAATTCTTTCGAGGAATCTCAGACCGGGTGCATCCGAGGAGGCGCCTCGGGCGGAAGTAGTGGTGAAGGCCCTTCTCGACCACCCCCCGACCCCTCGCGGGTCCCATCGTGAAAGAGGAACACCGTGACCACCTCCCGCTTCTCCCGCAGCCTGCTCGCCGGTGCCTGCATCGGAACCCTGGCCGTCGTCGGCATCGCCGCCACGCCCGCCGCCGCCGCCGACGCCGACTCGGCCGACCTCTCGGTCCTGCACGCCGTCCCCGACACCCCGGTCGACGTCTACGTCGACGGCAAGCTGACGCTCGACGACTTCACCCCCGGCTCGCTCGCCGGCCCGCTCGACCTCCCCACCGGCACCTACAAGGTCGCCATCACGGCCTCCACCGCCGCGGACGCCAGCGCCCCCGTGATCGGCCCGATCGACATCAGCCTCGAGGCGGGGAAGAGCTACACCGTCGCGGCGCACCTCAAGCCGGACAACACCCCCACCGCGACCCTCTTCACCAATGACATCTCGAAGACCGCCGCGGGCGAGGGCCGGCTCACGGTCCGCCACATCGCCGCCGCTCCGGCCGTGGACATCCTCGCCGGAGGGTCGCCCGTCCTGACGAACGTGACGAACCCGAACGAGGGCGTGCTGAACCTCGCCCCGGCCACGATCTCGACCGTGGTCGCCGCGACCGGGACCACCGCGCCGGTCATCGGCCCGGCCGACGTGCAGGTCCAGGAGGGCGTGAACACGATCGTCTACGCCTGGGGCAGCCTGGAGAAGGGCAACCTCGCTCTCGCGACGCAGACCATCGATGGACTGCACTCCTCGCCGTCGGGCGTCCCCGCCGGTGAGGCCGGCCTCGCGGCGGACAACCGCCCCGACGCCGCCGCGGGCTGGTGGGGCGGAGCACTGCTCGCCGCCCTCGCCGCTGCCGGCGCTGTGCTGATCGGCCGCCGCACCGCCGCCTCGCGTCGCTGACCCGAGGATCCGACCGCCGGGTCGGCCGTGCTGGAGCGCGGCCGTCCCGGCACCCCCGACCACGACCCAGGAGGACGCCATGAGCCGGAGCCCCTTC
Source organism: Rathayibacter sp. AY1C4 (assembly GCF_002932195.1). NCBI lineage: Bacteria > Bacillati > Actinomycetota > Actinomycetes > Micrococcales > Microbacteriaceae > Rathayibacter > Rathayibacter sp. AY1C4. The sequence continues at coordinate 131,826 of NZ_PSWE01000006.1, forward strand.
CCTCTGCGCGTCCTCGCCGTGGTCGGGCTGATCGTGGCCGGTGCCGGTCTCGCCGGATGCGCGGCGCAGGAGTCCCGGGTGGAGCCCGCTCCCGCCGCCGTCTCCTCGGCGCCCCAGCAGCCGGTGCCGGCCACGGTCCCCTCCTCGCCCGCGGCGACCCTGCCGGAAGCGGTGCCGTCCGTCCCGGTGGCGGATGCTCGGCTCGGCGCGACCCCCGCCCCCACCGCGCTCGCTCCCGAGCGGCTCGTCGTCGACGGGCTCCCCGTCGACATGGCCGTCGAGCCGGTCGGAGTCGCGGACGACGGCACGATGGAGCTCGTGCCCGACACGCAGGTCGCCGGCTGGTACCGCTTCGGCGCCGGCCTCGACGAGCCGGAGGGCACGGTCGTGATCGCCGCGCACGTCGACTCCCTCGCCTACGGCCTCGGGCCGTTCGTCGAGCTGAAGAAGGCGGTCCCGGGCCAGACCGTGACCCTCACCGGCGCGGACGGCGCGGAGCGCGCGTACACCGTCTCGACGGTGGAGACCACGGAGAAGACCACGGTCGACCTCTCGGCCGTGTTCGCCGCCGACGGACCGCCGCGGCTGGTCCTGATCACCTGCGGCGGCGACTTCGACTACGACACCCGCCACTACCTCAGCAACGTGGTGGTCACGGCCGTCCCGGCCGGCTGACCCGCCCGCCCGAGCCTCAGCGACGTACGATGAGCCTCGCAGCGCCGCACGCCCCCGGGCAGCAGCGCTCCCCGCAGCCCTGGAGGGACCCCCTGATCGAGACCATCGAGCCCGCCGACGGCGCCGAGGCCGACAGCGCTCTCGTGGCCCGGCTCGGCCGCCGCTTCGCCGCAGGGGAGGAGGCGGCGCTCGCCGAGGCGTACTCGCGCTGGTCGCCGCTGGTCTTCACGCTGGCGCTGCGCTCGCTGGGCGACCGCGGCGACGCGGAGGACGTGGTGCAGCGCGTCTTCGTCTCGGCCTGGACCTCGCGCTCGGGCTTCGACCCCGGACGGGCGGCTCTCGGAGCCTGGCTGGTCGGGATCTCCCGGAGGAGGATCGCGGACGCGCACGAGGCGCGGGCGCGCGAGCGGAGGCTCACCGAGGCCCTCGTCGCCGTCACGCCGGTCGAGGAGGGGGAGGCCCCCGTCGACCTCGAGGCGCGGATCCTGATCGCCGACGAGCTGGCCCGCCTGGATCCCGTCCCCCGGCGGGTGATCGGCCTCGCCTTCTACGAGGACCTCACCCACACCGAGATCGCCGAGCGCACCGGCCTGCCGCTCGGTACCGTCAAGAGCCACATCCGCCGCAGCCTCGACCGGCTCCGCTCCCGCCTGGAGGTGAGCAGCACATGACCCACCTCGATCCCGACGAGCTCGCCCTGCTCGCCCTCGGCGAGCACTCGAGCGACGCCGAGCAGGCCCACCTGCGCGACTGCCCCGACTGCGCCCGGCAGCTGGTCGAGCTCGGCCACGCCGCGGGCCTGGGCCGTGCGAGCCGTGCTGTCGAGCTGGAGGCGCCGCCCGCGATCGTCTGGGACCGCATCCGCGAGGAGCTCGCCCTCGGCGACCTCGGGCCCGGCGCCCTGCCGTCGTCGGCCGCTGCCGTGCCGCCTCCGCTCGCCCTTCCCCCGGGACGGCACCGTCCCGCCCGCCGCCGCCGGCCCCGCGCTCTGAGCGCCGTGCTGGCCGCTCTCGGCGCGCTCGTCATCGGGGTCGCGGGCGGAGCCTGGTGGCAGGCCTCGCGGAGCGACGACACCGCCGCCGTCGTGGCGCGCGCTGATCTCGCCGCTCTCCCCGACTGGCAGGGAGCGAGCGGAACCGCCGAGCTGGAGGACGCCGACGGCACCCGCCGCCTGCACGTGCACCTCGATGCGCAGAGCGCGGACGACTCGTACCGGGAGGTCTGGCTCCTCGCCGCCGACGCCTCCGGGCTGGTCGGCCTCGGCGTGCTCGACGGGACCGACGGCGTCTTCGCCGTGCCCGACGACGTCGACCTCGCCGAGTACCCGCTCGTGGACGTCTCCCAGGAGCCGTTCGACGACGACCCGGAGCACTCCGGCGACTCGATCGTCCGCGGCCCCCTGCGCGAGGGCTGAGGCCTAGGCCGACCGCTCCGCCAGCACGGCCGTGAGCGCCTGCACCGCGGCGGAGGGGCGCGGCGCCGTGCAGACCGAGAGCTCCCAGACCAGCCCCGGCCAGTCGAGCGCGAGGGCCGTGACGCCCTCCAGCGGCTCGACGCCCGCGCGCGGCACGATCGCCGGACCCAGCCCCGCCTGCACGAAGCGGGGGATCCCCGGCAGATCGGCGACCTCGGTGGCCACCCGGCGCGACGCCCCGGCTTCGCGGAAGGCGAGGTCGACGGCGACCCTGTTGCCGAAGCCGGCGGGCGTGTCCACGAAGGTGAGCCCGTCGAGGTCCTGCGGGGAGGGCGGTCCCGCCGCGGCGAGCGGATGCGCGCTCTCCACCAGCAGGACGTAGTCGCTGCGCACCAGCCGCGTCACCGCCAGGCCCCGCAGCTGCGCCGCGGGCAGTGCCAGCAGAGCGGCGTCGAGCAGGCCGCGGCGCAGGTCCTCGGCGAGACCGGTGGAGCCGGTGGTCGAGGTGCGCAGGAGCAGGTCCACCAGCGGGTGCCGAGTGCGGAAGACGCCGAGCGCGCCGGGCAGGTCGACGAGGTCGAGGGCGGAGAAGGTGCCCACCCGCACCCGCCCGCGGAGCCCCGCCGCGTCGTCGGCCGCGAGCGAGCGCATCCGGTCGAGGCTGTCGATCGCCGATCGGGCCGAGGGCAGGAGCGCCTCGCCGACCGCGGTGAGCGCCACCCGCCGGGTCGAGCGGGCGAACAGCGGCGAGCCGAGCTCCTGCTCGAGCGAGCGGATGCTCGCCGAGAGGGTCGACTGCACGACGAACAGGCGCGCGGCTGCCCGGGTGAAGCTGAGCTCCTCGGCGACGGCGACGAAGGCGGCGAGCTGGCGGTCGTCCATCCGCCCATTATCCAGCAGAGACGATCAATCCATCCGAGATCCTCCGTTGGACACGGATGATGGGGCGGAGCACTGTGGACACCGTGACCACCACCGAGCGCTCCCTCCCGTCCGTCCACCGCCGCGAGCTCCCGCACCGCCACGGCTTCTGGGTGATCGCCGTCGCCTTCCTCACGGTGATGGCGTTCTCGACCGTGCCGACACCGCTCTACGCGATCTACCAGCAGCGCGACGGGTTCCCGGCCTTCGTCGTCACCGTGGTCTTCGCCGCGTACGCGGTCGGAGTCGTGGCGAGCCTCTTCCTCGCCGGGCACGTCAGCGACTGGCTCGGCCGCCGCCGGATCCTGCTCGCGTCGATCCTCGTCGAGGTCCTGGCGGCCGCCGCGTTCCTGCTCTGGCCGGACGTGCCCGGGCTGATCCTCGCCCGCCTGCTGACCGGGCTCGGCGTCGGCGCGCTCACCGCGACGGCCACCGCCCATCTCTCGGAGCTGCGCGCCGTCGCCCGCCCGGAGGAAGGCCCCGGCACCTCCCGCGCCGTCTCCGCCCTCGTGAACATGGGCGGGCTGGCGCTCGGCCCGCTCGTCGGCGGGGTGTTCGCCGTGACGGTGCGCGAGCCCCTGGTCGTCCCGTACGCCGTGTTCCTCGTCCTCCTGGTCGTCCTCGGGATCGGCGTCGCGCTCGTCCCCGAGACGGTCGAGCGGCGCGAGGTCCTCCCGGCCTACCGTCCGCAGCGCCTGGCCGTGCCGGCCGCCTCCCGCGGCGTCTTCCTCTCGGCCGCGGTCGGCGCGTTCGCCGGGTTCGCCGTGTTCGGCCTCTTCACCTCGCTGGCGCCGACCTTCCTCGCCGGGCGCTTCGGCGAGACCTCCCACCTCGAGGCGGGCGCGGTCTCCTTCGGGGTCTTCGCCGCCGGAGCCGTCGCGCAGCTGGTCTCGATCCGGCTGTCCTCGCGGACGGCGCTCCGCCTCGCGGCCGTGGCGCTGACGGCCGGGCTGCTGCTGGTCGCGACCGGCGCCGTGATCGTCTCGGTGTCCGCCTTCATTGTCGGCGGGGTGCTCGCGGGAGCGGGCGTGGGCCTGCTCTTCCGCCTGGCGCTCGGAGTCGCCGGCTCGCTCGCCACCGACGAGACCCGAGGCGAGGTGCTCGCGGCCGTGTTCCTCGCCGCCTACCTCGGCCTCGCGGTGCCGGTCCTGGCGATCGGTGCCGCGCTCGCGCTCCTGCCGGCCGTCCCGGTCCTGCTCGGCTTCGTCGCCGTCGTGCTCGTCCTGGTGCTCGCGGCGATCGCCCGGATGCGGCGCACCGCCTGACGCGAGCGGGGGAGGGGCCGCGCGCTGGACAATGGGGGCATGAAGCTCTTCCCGTTCGGACGCGGCGACGCGAACCCCCTCCCCTCCGACGACCGCGGCTCGGGCAAGCTCGACGACTACGACTACGAGCTGCGCCCGAAGTCGCGGCGCGGCGACACCCTCCTCCGCCTCGCCGACTCCCGGCCGCACCAGGACGAGATCGCGCGGGTGCTCGCCCTCGGCGAAGACGAGGTCACGGCCGTGATCCCGCGCCGCACCGCGGAGGAGGAGCGCGTGGACGCTCCGATGCCGGTCCGCCTGTTCGCGGCCCAGCGCCCCTCGGGGCTCGTCGGCCAGGTGCCGCGCGGTCTCGAGAACGTGGTCGAGGCCGCCCTCGCCCGGCTCTCGGAGGCGGGGAGGTCGCCCCGCGTGCCGGCCCGCATCGTGACGGTGAGGGGCGGGCTGCGCGTCGAGCTGCTGATGCACGAGACGCGGGGCTGACGGGCGGAGGGCCGGCCGGGTCGGCGCGGTCCATGGAGGAACCGCACCGCGGCTGATAGCATGAACCGGTTCCGAATCCGAAAGCGACCGCCGGTCGACCCAGGATTCGAGCCACGGAGCAGGCCGGCAGGAAGCTGGTCCTCGGTGGTGGAGTCCCGGACGGCGGCAGCGTGCGACAGAGCACGGGCCGCCGCGGCACGAGTCGCAGGCGGCACGTCCCGCTCGCGGCACAGGTCGCGACAGCCCGGAGCTCTTCTACTGGTGGCCAGCACGAACGCCCTCCACACGACGGCACGGCGCGAAGCCCTGCCGTGGGATCGTCTCGATTCCTGACCGGACCGCTGCTCCGACGAACGCCGGCGCCCAGAAGGGGCGCCGCTGCAGACGTTAAGGAGACAGACCTCTTGGAAGGTCCTGAAATCACATTCGCCGAAGCCGTTCTCGACAACGGCTCGTACGGCACCCGCACCGTCCGCTTCGAGACCGGCCGCCTCGCGCAGCAGGCTCAGGGCGCCGTCGCCGCCTACCTCGACGAGGACACCATGCTCCTCTCGGCCACGTCGGCCTCGAAGAACCCGAAGGACAACTTCGACTTCTTCCCGCTGACCGTCGACGTCGAGGAGCGCTCCTACGCCGCCGGCAAGATCCCCGGCTCGTTCTTCCGCCGCGAGGGCCGCCCCTCCACCGAGGCGATCCTGGTCTGCCGTCTGATCGACCGGCCGCTGCGCCCCTCGTTCGTCGAGGGCCTGCGCAACGAGGTCCAGATCGTCATCACGGTCCTCAGCATCGCGCCGGACGAGTTCTACGACGCCCTCGCGATCAACGCCGCGAGCGCGTCCACGCAGATCTCCGGCCTGCCGTTCTCCGGCCCGGTCGCCGGCGTCCGCCTGGCGCTCATGTCCGACGGCTCCGGCAACGACCAGTGGGTCGCCTTCCCCAAGGCCTCCCAGCTGGAGAACGCCGTCTTCGACCTCACCGTCGCGGGCCGCGTCGTCACCAACGAGGACGGCTCCTCGGACGTCGCCATCATGATGGTCGAGGCCGAGGCCACGGAGTCCTCCTGGAACCTCATCAAGGCGGGTGCGACCAAGCCCAGCGAGGACGTCGTCGCCGAGGGCCTCGAGGCCGCCAAGCCCTTCCTCCGCGCACTCGTCGAGGCGCAGGCGAAGCTCGCCGCCGAGACCGCGAAGCCGGTCAAGGACTACCCGGTGTTCCTGCCCTACGCGCAGGAGACCTACGACAACGTCGCCGAGCTCAGCTACGACGAGCTCGTCCGCGTGTACCAGATCGCCGACAAGGTCGAGCGGCAGGACGCCGACGACGCCCTCAAGGCGCGCGTCAAGGAGCAGATCGCCGAGCGCATCGCCTCGGGCCAGCTCTCGGCCGAGGCCTACAACCAGGTCGGAGCGGCGTACAAGTCCGTCACGAAGGTGGTCGTCCGCGGCCGCATCCTCCGCGACGGCGTGCGCATCGACGGACGCGGCCTGGCCGACATCCGCCCGCTCGACGCCGAGGTGCAGGTCATCCCGCGCGTCCACGGCTCGGCCATCTTCCAGCGCGGCGAGACCCAGATCCTGGGCGTCACCACGCTGAACATGCTCAAGATGGAGCAGCAGATCGACTCGCTGTCGCCCGTCACCAAGAAGCGGTACCTGCACCACTACAACTTCCCGCCCTACTCGACCGGTGAGACCGGCCGCGTCGGATCGCCGAAGCGTCGCGAGATCGGGCACGGCTTCCTCGCCGAGCGCGCCCTCGTGCCGGTGCTGCCGAGCCGCGAGGAGTTCCCCTACGCGATCCGCCAGGTCTCCGAGGCGCTGAGCTCCAACGGCTCGACCTCGATGGGCTCGGTCTGCGCGTCGACCCTGTCGCTCCTCAACGCCGGAGTGCCGCTGCGCGCCCCGGTCGCGGGCATCGCGATGGGCCTCGTGTCCGACGTCGTCGACGGCCAGACCCGCTACGCGGCGCTGACCGACATCCTGGGCGCCGAGGACGCGCTCGGCGACATGGACTTCAAGGTCGCCGGAACCGCCGAGTTCGTCACGGCCATCCAGCTCGACACGAAGCTCGACGGCATCCCGTCGTCGGTGCTCGACGCCGCGCTCAAGCAGGCCAAGGACGCCCGCACCACGATCCTCGCGGTGCTCACGGCGGCCATCGACCAGCCCGACGAGATGGCCCCGACCGCGCCCCGCGTGATCTCGGTGCAGATCCCCGTCGACAAGATCGGCGAGCTGATCGGCCCCAAGGGAAAGACGATCAACGCGATCCAGGACGAGACCGGCGCCGACATCTCCATCGAGGAGGACGGCACCGTCTACATCGGAGCCGTCGACGGCCCGTCGGCCGAGGCCGCGCGTGCGCAGGTCAACGCCATCGCGAACCCGACCAACCCCGAGGTCGGCGAGCAGTTCCTCGGAACCGTCGTCAAGCTCGCGACGTTCGGCGCGTTCGTCTCGCTCCTCCCCGGCAAGGACGGACTGCTGCACATCAGCGAGGTCCGCAAGCTCGCCGGCGGCAAGCGCGTCGAGAACGTCGAGGACGTCCTCGGAGTCGGTCAGAAGCTGCTCGTCCAGATCACCAAGATCGACGACCGCGGCAAGCTGTCCCTCGCGCCCGTCGTGGCCGAGGAGGCCGAGGCAGAGGCTCCCGCCGAGAGCTGATCCCTCCTGCACGACCGTGACGCCCGTCCCACTCCGGTGGGGCGGGCGTCCGTCGTCGGCGGGGGCATGGGGTACGGTGGCGGGACCGCGCCGCACCGCCCCGACCGGAGGACTCCGTGACCGACCCGACGCCCCTGGCCACCGAGCCGGAGACGCCCCTCCTCTCACGCACCCTGGGTCGGACCGGCCTCCCCGTGCATCCGCTCGCCCTCGACGGCTCCGTCTTCGGCTGGGCCGCCGGGATCGACGACACCACCGAGGTGCTCGACGCGTTCGGCCGTCTCGGCGGCACCCTGATCTCGACCGCGGACCACTACGCGACCGGTCGGAGCGAGTACATGATCGGCCGCTGGCTCGAGCAGAGCGGGCTGCGCGAGCGGATGCTGGTCGCGACGAAGGTCGGCCGGCACCCGGACGCGCCGGGCCTCGCCCCGGAGGACGTCCGCATCGCGATCGAGGGGAGCCTCGAGCGGCTCGGCACCCGGATCGACCTGCTCTCGTTCGACAGCGAGGACCCCGGGATCCCCATCGCCGACAGCCTGGCGGCGGTCGCGCCGTTCCTGGCGGACGGCTCGGTCGGCGCCCTGGGCGCCGCGCACTTCAGCGGAGCCGCGATCACGGCGCTGCACGAGACGGCGACCGCGTTCGCGCTGCCGTCGCTCTCGGCCGTCGTGTCGGAGTACAGCCTGATGGAGCGCCGGACCTACGAGACCGACGTCGCCCCCGAGGTGGTGCGGCTCGAGCTCGGCACCCTCGCGCGGCTGCCCCTGGCGAGCGGCTACCTCACCGGCGCCCTGCGCAGCCGCACGGACGAGCCGGAGTCGGCCCTGTTCGAGGCGGGCCTGGACTACGTCGGCCGCCACGGCTCCCGCGTGCTCGCGGCCCTCGACGAGATCGCCGGGGCCCACGGCACGGAGCCCGGCGTGGTCGCGCTCGCCTGGGTGCTCTCGCACCAGGAGGTCTCGGCGGCGATCGTCCGGGCGCGGAACGCCGCGGAGCTCGAGTCGCTGTTCGCGGCGGCCGCGCTCCCGCTGACCCGCAGCGACGTCGCTCAACTGGACCGCGTCTCCGCCTGAGGCCCTCGCCCGCTGGTCCACCGCCGTCGGGCGCCGCGCCCCGCGCCGTGCTCGGAGCGGGGCGCGGCGAGGTTCAGCGGCGCAGGATGCGCGCCTCCCACGGGCCGAGCGTCGACCCGGTCGCACCGGCGACGTTGCCGAGGACCGTCTCGGCAGCCGCCCACTCCTCGAGCAGCGGCACCTCGAGCGGCTCACCGGACACGTTCCCGACGACGAGCAGCTCGCCCGGTCCGGTGCGTGTGAAGGCGAAGAGCGCGGGGTGCTCGGGCTCCAGCAGCGCGAAGCGGCCCAGCTGCACCGTCTCGTCGGCGTGCCGCAGCGCGATCAGCGCCCGGTAGTACTCGAAGACCGACCGCTCGGCGGCCCGATCGGCGGCGACGTTCACCTCGGCGGCGTTGGGGTTGACCGCGATCCACGGCTCGCCGGTCGTGAAGCCGGCCTGGAGGCTGTCGTCCCACTGCACCGGCGTGCGGGCGTTGTCGCGGCTCTGCGCGCGCAGCCCGGCGAGCACGGTCGCCGGGCCCTCGCCGCGCTCGCCGACGGCCTCGGCCCAGTAGTTCAGGGACTCGACGTCGCGGAAGTCCTCGATGCCGGCGAACGGGACGTTCGTCATCCCGATCTCGTCGCCCTGGTAGATGTACGGCGTGCCGCGCTGGAGGTGGAGGAGCGTCGCCCAGAGGGTCGCGGACTCGTAGCGGTGCGCGCCGTCGTCCCCGAAGCGCGAGACGAGACGCGGCTGGTCGTGGTTGCCGAGGTACAGGCTGTTCCAGCCGCGCTCGGCCAGGCCGTCCTGCCAGCGCGCGAGGTTGGCCTTCAAGGCGACCAGGTCCAGCGGCACCGGGTGGAACTTGTCGACTCCGTGGTCGATGCCGACGTGCTCGAACTGGAAGACCATGTCGAGCTCACGCCGCTCGGGATCGGTCACGAGCACCGCCTCCTCGAGGGTGACCCCGGGCATCTCGCCGACGGTGAGGAAGGAGCCCTCGCGGTGCGCGAACACGGCCTCGTGCATCTCGCGGAGGTACTCGTGGAGCCGCGGACCCACCCCTCCGACGATGCCCGCGCCGCCCTGCTCGCCGTCGACGGCTCCGACGTCCTTCGAGACGAGGTTGATCACGTCCATCCGGAAGCCGTCCACTCCGCGGTCGAGCCAGCGGTTCATCATCGCGTGCACCGCGTGCCGCACCTCGGGGTTCTCCCAGTTGAGGTCCGGCTGCTGCACCGCGAAGAGGTGGAGGAAGTACTCGTCCGTCGCCGGGTCGAGCGTCCAGGCCGGGCCGGAGAAGTAGGAGCGCCAGCCGTTCGGCTCGGCGACGTCGAGGCCGGCGCCGGCGGCCGCCTCGAGCTCGCGGCCGGGCTCGGCCGAGCGGCGCCCGCGGCGCCACCAGTACCAGTCGCGCTTCGGGTCCTCCTGCGAGGAGCGGGACTCGACGAACCAGGCGTGCTCGTCGCTCGTGTGGTTGACCACGAGGTCCATCACGATGCGGATGCCGCGCTCGTGGGCCTCCGCGAGGAGCAGGTCGAACTCCTCCAGCGTGCCGAACCGCGGGTCGATGTCCTCGTAGTCCGAGATGTCGTAGCCGTTGTCGTGCTGCGGCGACGGGTAGACCGGCGAGAGCCAGATCACGTCGACCCCCAGGTCGGCGAGGTGGTCGAGCTTCGAGCGGATGCCGCCCAGGTCGCCGATGCCGTCGCCGTTCGAGTCCGCGAACGAGCGCGGGTAGATCTGGTAGACGACGGCGCTCGTCCACCAGGGCGCTGACGTCTCCCGCTCGGGGGAGTCGGAGGTCGGGGCGGCGACGAGGCCGAGATCGCCCTCCGAGCCGGGCCGCTCGAGCAGGTTCCAGCGGACCTCCGCGCCGGCGAGGCGGGGCAGCCCGTGGGCGGCCAG